>JAGOXN010000118.1 GCA_018059685.1 Steroidobacteraceae bacterium
CCTCGCGCTCGGTGTCCGACATCGCGGGCAGCAGGCGTCGGTAGACCATTAGGAAAGGTTTCGTCAGGTAGCGCCTGCGGAACGGTCGGGCATTGAGCAACGCCAGCGCGCCGAAACCGGTCCAGAGCAGCGCGAGCCACCATGGGGCGCCGCGGCCGAATGCGGTGTACGCGACGAGGGCGGCGCCAATGGCGAGCGTCGTGGCACCGAGCGGGACGCGCCGGTACGCGAGATAGAGCAGGCCACCGATGAAGAGGAGAATCCAGAACGCCGTCATCACCGCTGCCAGTCCTCGCAGTGGGCAGGGCGGGCGGCCCCGCGTTGCAACGGACTATGCCCTCGTTTGCTGCGCTGCCGCAACAGGGAATTTCTCAATGATGACGGGGACTTGTTGCCGTGATCCGTGGTCGCGCGGCACCCCGGTTTTGTGCGCTGCAGTATCTTCGCAGCATCAATCACATACGCCGTCAGCTGTGGTACTCAGGCGACAGCAGCCCCTTGACCAGGTTGGTGACGGCCTGGCGCAGCGTCGCGACATCGACCTCGGGCTCGCGGATCGCGCGTACCGCGAGACCTTCGAACAGGCACTGCAGCAGGACGACCCGGGAGCTCACGACCTCCTCCGGGAAGCCGAGGCCACCTTCGGCGCGGCTGCGGCGCATCCACCCCTTGAGGTCTTCGCGAATCGCCGCGTTGGTGGCGTGCAGCGCCGCGGCAATCTGCGGATCGCGGGTCGCGGCGGCGCTCATCTCCAGGAAGAGCGCTGCATTGGCGTACTCCGGATCGCGGGATCTCCAGCGCTCGAACGTGTGCTGGAAATCCGCGACGAGGTCGGCCGACGTGCGCAGGCACGCGATCTGCGCACGGGCCTGCTTGAGCTGCCGCTCGATGATCGCGAGCACGATCGCGTTCTTGTTCTCGAAGTAGCGGTACATCAGGCCTGCGCTCATGCGCGCCTCGGTGGCAATGTTCGCCATGCTCGCGGCATGGAAGCCGCGCTCGATGAAGCACTTCTGTGCCGCACCGAGGATGCGTACGCGCTGCGCCTCGGCCCGCGGCGTCGCAGCCGGCTGGTGGCACGCGCGTTCCATCACGGCCCGCCCCCGTTGATGCCGCCACCGAGGGCCTTGTAGAGCGCCAAGCGATTCAACTGCTCCTCGAGTCGCGTCGCGATCAGGACCTGTTGCGTGGCATACAGGGTCCGCTGCGCGTCGAGCAGCACGAGGTAGCTGTCACGCCCGGCCGCATAGCGCGCCCGCGAGAGCTTGTCCGACTCCGTCGCCGCGTGGACCGAGGCCTGCATGGCCTCGCGCTGCTCGGCCAGGGTCGTGGTGAGCGCGAGCGCGTCGGCTACCTCGCGGAAGCCCGCCTGGATCGCCTGCTCATAGCGCGCGAGCGCGATGTCGCGATCCGCGCGCGCGCCCTGCAGATTCGCCCGCAGTCGTCCGCCCTGGAAGATCGGCACGGTCACCTTCGGCATGAAACTCCACGTGCTCGTGCCCGAATCGAACAGGCCCGAGAGCTCGTCGCTCGCGGTGCCGACGGCGCCCGTCAGCTTGATCGACGGAAAGAACGCGGCCCGGGCCGCGCCGATGTTCGCGTTCTGCGCCCGCAGCAGGTGCTCGGCCCCGAGCACGTCGGGGCGCAGCAGCAGCACCGACGAAGGCAGGCCGATGGGCAGCGGCTCGACGCCAGTCACCGATTCACCGACACCGGCGGTCGGCAGCAGGGCCTCCTCGACCGGCGCTCCCACCAGCAGGACGAGCGCATTCGTGTCCTGCGCGACCCAGCCCCGGTAACGCGCCGCATCCGCCCGTGTCGCCTCGAGCTGCGTGCGTGCCTGGTGGACGTCGAGCGCCGAGACCGCCCCGAGCTCGAAGCGCTTCTCGGTCAGCGCATAGGATTCCTCGAAGGTCGTGAGGGTGGCCTCGGTGACCAGCAGTCTCTCCCGGTCGGCCGCGAGCGTGAGCCAGGCCCCCGCGACCGCGGACAGCAAGGTGAGCTGCGCGCTCCGGCGCGCTTCCTCCTGCGCGAAATACCGCTCGAGCGCGGCCGTGCTCAGGCTGTGCACGCGACCGAAGAGGTCGAGCTCGTATTCGGTGATGCCGAGGTTGACGGCGTAACTCTCCGTCATCGGCCGGTCGCCCCCCGAGCGGATCATCGCGCCATTCGCATCAACCGACGGCAGGCGATCCGCGCGCTGCACACGATACAGCGCACGGGCACGCTCGACGTTCAGGACTGCGACCCGCAGGTCCCGGTTATTCGCGAGCGCACGCTCGACCACCGCCGCGAGCTTCGGTTCGGAATAGAAATCCTTCCAGCCCATGAGGGGCGTCTCGCCCGCGGCCACGGTGGTGACTGCGCCGCCGGCCGCCGGCCAGTCCGTGGCGATTCCGGGCTGCGCCTCGGGCAGGCGCGGCTCGAGCACGCCGCAGGCCGTCACGAATGCGGCGGACGCGGCGACGGCCAATGCTGCAACCCGCCGGCTCATGCCGCGGCCCCGCCGGCAGGACTGCGCCGCAGCACGAACAGTCGCTCGACCACCACGAAGAACAGCGGGACGAAGATCAGGCAGAGGACGGTCCCGATGATCATGCCGCCCAGGACGCCGGTGCCGATCGCGCGCTGTGCTCCCGAGCCCGCGCCGCTCGCGATCGCGAGCGGCAGCACGCCGAGGCCGAAGGCGAGCGAGGTCATCAGGATCGGCCGCAACCGGTCCTGCACCGCGCGCATCGTCGCCTCCACCAGTTCCATCCCTTGCTCGACGTTGGCCTTCGCGAAGGCGATGATCAGGATCGCGTTCTTGCTCGTGAGGCCGACCGTCGTCAGCATCGCGACCTGGAAGTACACGTCGCGTTCCATGCCGCGCAGGGTGTTGGCGAGCGTGGCGCCGAGGATGCCGAGCGGCGCCACGAGCAGCACCGCGGTCGGGATGGACCAGCTCTCGTACAGCGCCGCGAGGCACAGGAACACCACCAGCAGCGACAGCGTGTAGAGCAGCGGCGCCTGTGCCCCGGCCTGTCGCTCCTGGAATGACACGCCCGTCCATTCGATGCCGAAGCCCTGCGGCAGTTCCGCGACCAGCCGCACGATCTCGGCCATGGCGGTGCCCGTGCTCACCCCCGGTGCGCCCTGTCCGTTGATCTCCATCGCCGATACGCCGTTGAAACGCTCGAGGCGCGGCGAACCGTACTCCCAGCGCGAGGTCGCGAAGGACGAGAGCGGCACCATCCGGCCCTGGTCATTGCGCACCGACCAGAGGTTGAAGTCCTCGGGATTCATGCGGAACGGCGCGTCTGCCTGCACGTACACGCGCTTCACCCGTCCGCGATCGGTGAAATCGTCGATGTACTGACCGCCCCAGGCCGCCGACAGCGTTGCATTGACGTCGGCGACCGACACGCCCAGCGCACCAGCCTTCTGGTTGTCGACCTCGAGGCGGAACTGCGGCGTGTCGTCCTGGCCGTTCGGGCGGACGTTCGCGAGCAGCGGGCTTCCGGCCGCGGCTCCGAGGAGCTGGTTGCGCGCCGCCGTGAGGGCCTCGTGGCCCTGTCCTCCGTTGTCCTTGAGGAAGAACGCGAAGCCCGACGAGACGCCGAGTTCGGGCATCGGCGGCGGAACGAAGGCGAAGGCGAACGCGTCCCTGATCCCGCCGAGCCCCCGCATCGCGCGGGCGGCGACGGCGTCGGCGTGCAGGTCGGGCGACTTGCGTTCCGACCAGTCCTTGAGATCCACCCAGGCCATGGCGTTGTTCTGGCCTGAACCCGCGATGCTGAACCCCTGGAGGGTGAAGACGGACTGCAGTGCTTCCTTCTCATTCCCCAGGTAGTACCGTTCGAGCTGCTCGACCGCCTGCATCGTGCGCTGCTGCGTGGCGCCGACGGGCGTCACGAGCTGGTTGAGTACCAGTCCCTGGTCCTCCGAGGGCAGGAATGCGGTCGGCAGGCGCGCGTACAGCACGCCCATCGCAAGGAGCAGCGCGCCGTAGATCGCGAGGAAGCGGCCGATCCGCGCCAGGACGCCGCGCACGCCCGTGCGGTACTTCGCGCTGCCGCGCTCGAAACCGCGGTTGAACCAGCGGAAGAAGCCGCGCGTGCCGTAGTGCTCGCCCGCGGCGAGCGGCTTCAGCATCGTCGCGCACAGGGCCGGGGTCAGCACGATGGCGACCAGCACCGAGAGGGCCATCGCCGACACGATCGTGGCGGAGAACTGCCGGTAGATGATGCCCGTGGAACCCGTCATGAAGGCCATCGGCACGAACACCGCGGCGAGCACGAGGCCGATGCCCACCAGTGCGCCGGTGATCTGCTCCATGGACTTGCGCGTGGCCTCCACCGGCGGGAGACCTTCCTCGCGCATCACCCGCTCGACGTTTTCCACCACGACGATCGCGTCGTCCACGAGCAGGCCGATCGCGAGGACCATCGCGAACATCGTCAGCATGTTGATCGAGTAGCCGAGCGCGGCGAGCACGCCGAAGGTGCCGAGCAGCACCACCGGCACGGCGATCGTCGGGATCAGGGTCGCGCGGATGTTCTGCAGGAACAGGTACATCACCAGGAACACCAGCGCGATCGCGGTGCCCAGCGTCTTCACGACCTCATGGATCGAGGCGCGCACGAACGGCGTCGTGTCCATCGGTATCTTCACGACCAGTCCGGGCGGGAAGAACTCGCTCAACTGGTCGAGCGTCTCCTTTACGCGCGTCGCCGTCTGCAGCGCATTTGCGCCGGTCGCGAGCGAGACGGCCATGCCGGTCGCGCTCCTGCCATTGAAGCGGCTGATGAAGTCGTAGGACTCGGCGCCGAGCTCGACGCGCGCCACGTCGCCGAGCTCGAGCAGCGACCCGTCGGGATTGCTGCGCAGGATGATGCGGCGGAACTGCTCCGGTGTCTCGAGGCGCCGCTGCGCGTTGATCACCGCATTCAGCTGCTGTCCCGCGACCGCCGGCGTGGCGCCGAGCTGCCCGACCGTGACCTGCGCGTTCTGTGCCCTCACGGCCGCGATGACCTCGGACACGGCGAGATCGTAGGTCTCGAGCTTGTTCGGGTCGAGCCAGATCCGCATCGCGTACTTGCCGCCGAAGTACTGCACGTTCCCCACTCCGGGGACGCGGCTGATCCGGTCGATGACATTGACGCCGATGAAGTCCGCGATGTCGTCGCGGCTCATGCTGTCGTCTTCCGAGATGAACCCGGCGATCATCAGGAAGCCGGAGCGCGACTTGGAGATGTTCACGCCCTGCCGCTGGACTTCCTGCGGGAGCAGGGGCATCGCGAGCTGCAGCTTGTTCTGCACCTGCACCTGCGCGATGTCGGGATCGGTCGCATTGTCGAAGGTGAGCGTGATCGTCGCGCGGCCCGTGGCCTCGCTGGTCGACGACATGTAGAGGAGGCCGTCGAGGCCCTTCATGGCCTGCTCGATGACCTGCGTCACGGAGTCCTCGACCACTTTGGCCGACGCGCCGGGGTAGCCGGCGTAGATCATCACCGAAGGCGGCGCGATCGTCGGGTACATCGAGATCGGCAGCCGCGTGATCGAGAGCGCGCCGGCCAGCATGATGACGATCGCGATGACCCACGCGAAGATCGGCCGGTCGATGAAGAAGCGTGCCATCGCGGGCCTGCGTCAGTTCTGCGCGCCGGACTGGGCCGGCGCCGGCGCCGCGCCGTCTTCCGTCGCCACGACCGGTGCGCCCGGCCGGATCTTCTGCAGACCCGCCACGATCACACGGTCACCTGCGACGAGACCACCCTCGACCAGCCATTGATCGCCGACCGCCTGGCTCACTTCGATGGCACGCGCCTCGACCTTGCCCTCCATGTTCACCAGCATCGCCGTGGTGTGGCCCTTGGGATCGCGTGCCACTCCGCGTTGCGGCACGAGCAGCGCATCCTGGCGCACGGCCCGACCGACCACCGCACGCACGTACATCCCGGGCAGCAGCACGTGGTCTGGATTCGGCACGACGACGCGCAGCAGGTAGCTGCCGGTGGTCGGGTCGACCGTCACGTCGACGAACTCGAGCTTGCCGTCGTGCGCGTGACGCGTGCCGTCCTCGAGCAGGATCGTCACGGGCAGGTCCGCGGCGCTCTCCACGCCACCCTTCCTGAGCGACTGGCGCAGCGCGAGCAGCTCGGCGCTCGACTGGGTCAGGTCCACGAAGATCGGGTCGAGCTGCTGTACTGTCGCGAGCGGCGACTGCTGGTTGGCCGTGACCAGCGCGCCCTGGGTCACCGACGACTTCCCGATGCGGCCGCCAATAGGCGCGGTGATGCGCGCGTAGCCCAGGGTCACGCTGGAGCGCGCGACCGCGGCTTCCGCGGCGGCGACATCGGCTTCCGCCTGCTTCAATGCGGCCGTGGCGTTCTCGTCCTCCTGCCGGCTGACGGCATTGATCGCCACGAGCTCGGCGGAGCGCTTCGCGTTGACGCGTGCGGTACCGAGTGTCGCGCGCGCGCGCGCAAGGGCGGCCTCGGCACTGGCGTGATCGGCGCGATACGCCGCGTCGTCGAGCTGATAGAGCGGCTGCCCCGCCTTGACGACGCTGCCCTCGGTGTAAAGGCGCTGCTTCACGATGCCGTCGACCTGGGGACGGACCTCAGCCACCAGGAAGGCACTGGTGCGTCCGGGCAGCTCGCGTGTAAGGGTCACGGCCTTTGGCTTCAACGTGACGACCGTGACCTGCATCGCCGGCGGTCCGGGCGGTGGACCATCCTGCCGGTTGCATGCGGCAAGGCCGACCGCAATGGCCAGCAAGCCGAGAATGGCTCGGGGACTCGCGCGATCTGGCGATGGCATACGGCCTCGGTGGTCTGGCTGTGGACGCAGGGTCCGTGCGACCAGTGGAAAAGGGCAAAGAAGAATGAACGATCATTCTATATTTGTCAACGACCCGACGTGGGTCGGCGGCTCCGTCGTGGGTGGCGAGATCCCCAGGAAGAAACGGCGACCCTGCGGGGTCGCCGTTTTCCCGGACTCTGCCGCGCTGCGGTGCGCTACAGGAGGTCCTTCACCCCGTCGCGCTCCTCGAGCAACTCCTTGTGGGTCGCGTCCATCTTCGCCCGGCTGAACTCATTGATCGCGAGGCCCTGCACGATCTGGTACTCGCCGTTCGAGCAGCTCACCGGATATCCGTAGATCACTCCGGCCGGGATTCCGTAGCTCCCGTCCGACGGGATTGCCATGCTCACCCAGTCGCCCTGCGGCGTGCCGGAGACCCAGGTATGGAAGTGGTCGATGGCTGCCGATGCGGCCGACGCCGCCGACGATGCGCCGCGCGCCTTGATGATCGCGGCGCCACGCTGCTGCACGGTCGGGATGAACTGCTCCCGATACCACGCCTCGTCTACCAGGGACAGGGCGGGCTTGCCACGGACGGTCGCGTGATGCAGGTCCGGGTACTGCGTCGCCGAGTGATTGCCCCAGATGACCACCTTGCGCAGCTCGGTCACGTGCGTCGCGGTCTTCTCCGCCAGCTGCGACAGCGCGCGATTGTGGTCGAGGCGCACCATCGCAGTGAAATTGCGCGGGTTGAGCCCGGGCGCATTTTTCATCGCGATGAGCGAATTCGTGTTGGCGGGATTGCCGACGACCAGGACGCGCACGCCGCGGTCGGCAACCGCGTCGAGTGCCTTGCCCTGCGCGGAGAAGATCTGCGCGTTCGCGAGCAGGAGGTCCTTGCGTTCCATGCCGGGACCGCGCGGGCGGGCTCCCACCAGGAGCGCGTAGCTGCAGTCCTTGAACGCGACGCGCGGATCGTCCGTCGCGACGATCCTGTTCAGCGTGGGGAACGCGCAATCATTCAGTTCCATCACGACGCCCTGCAGGGCGCCGAGCGCCGGCGTGATCTCGAGCAGGTGCAGGTTGACCGGCTGGTCAGGTCCCAGCATCTGGCCGGATGCTACCCGGAAGGCGAGTGCGTAACCGATCTGGCCGGCACCACCCGTGAT
>JAGOXN010000119.1 GCA_018059685.1 Steroidobacteraceae bacterium
GCCGCACCGCACGCAATGGGTAGCCGACGTCGACGGGGTGCATTACGTGAACGACTCGAAGGGCACCAACGTCGGCGCCACGCTCGCGGCCGTGGCCGGCATGGACGGCCCGCTGGTGCTGGTCGCCGGCGGCGACGGCAAGCAGCAGGATTTCTCCGCGCTGCGCGCCGCATTCCGCGGCAAGGTGCGCCACGCCGTGCTGATCGGGCGCGACGGCCCGGCGCTGGCCGCGACGCTCGACGGCGTCTGCGGCACGGAGTTCGCGCGCGACATGGCATCGGCGGTCCGCGCGGCGCGGGCCGCGGCCCGTCCGGGCGACACGGTCCTGCTGTCGCCCGCCTGCGCGAGCCTCGACATGTTCCGCGACTACACGCACCGCGGCGACGAGTTCGTCGCTGCCGTGAGGAGTCTCGCCGGATGACGACGGCCGCCATGTCCTACGCCCGCTCGACCGGTCGTCCGCGCCGGCTCGCCCTCGATCCGTGGCTCATCGGGTCGGTCGCGGCGCTGCTGCTGATCGGCCTCGTGATGGTCGCGTCGGCATCGATCGGCGTCTCGGAGCGCGACACGGGGGCGCCGTTCTTCTACTTCCAGCGCCAGCTCGTGTTCGTGCTGATGGGACTCGGGGCCGCGACAGTCGCCGTGGCGATCCCGACGGCCGTGTGGGAGAAGTACTCGATCGTCCTGCTGGGCGCGGCGTTCGTCCTGCTGCTGATGGTGCTGGTGCCCGGCCTCGGCCACGAGGTCAACGGCAGCCGCCGCTGGGTGCGCCTCGGGTTCATGAACTTCCAGGTGTCGGAACTCGCGCGCGTCATGCTGCTCACCTACGTGGCGAGCTACGCCGTGCGCCGCGCGGACGAACTCGGCGCAGACTTCAAGGGCTTCATCAAGCCCGTCGGAGTACTCATCGTCGCCGCGGTGCTGCTGCTCGCCGAGCCCGACTTCGGCGCCGCGACCGTGCTCATGGCGACGGGCCTCGTGATCCTGTTCATTGCAGGCGCGCGTCTGCACCACCTCGCCGTGCCGGTCGTGCTCGGCGTGGGCGCCATGGGCGCGCTCGCGGTCACCTCGTCCTATCGGCTGCGCCGGCTCACGGCGTTCCGCAATCCCTGGGACGACCCGTTCGACAGCGGCTTCCAGCTCACCCAGTCGCTGATCGCGATCGGGCGTGGCGAGTGGGTCGGCGTCGGGCTCGGCTCGAGCGTGCAGAAGCTCTTCTACCTGCCCGAGGCGCACACCGACTTCGTCTTCGCCGTCCTCGCGGAGGAGTTCGGCTTCCTCGGCGTGGCCGTGGTCGTCGGGCTCTTCGCACTGCTCGTCGGGCGCGCATTCGCGATCTCGCGCAGCGCGGCCGACGCCGGGCTCAGGTTCCAGTCGTATCTCGCGGCCGCGGTCGGCACCTGGCTCGGGCTGCAGGCCTTCGTGAACATCGGCGTGAACATGGGCCTCCTGCCGACCAAGGGGCTCACGCTGCCGCTGCTCTCCTACGGCGGCAGCAGCATGCTGGTGACGCTCGGCTGGCTCGGCGTCCTGCTGCGCGTGCACCACGAGACGCAGATGACGGGTCGTGTCGCCGTCACCCGGGAGGCGCGACGCACGTGACGCGGCAGGTGGCCCTGATCATGGCGGGCGGCACGGGCGGACACGTCTTCCCGGCGCTCGCGACTGCGCGCGTGCTCAAGCGGCGTGGCTACGACATCGTGTGGCTCGGGACGCAGCGCGGCATCGAGGCGCGCCTCGTGCCGGCGGAAGGCATCCCGGTCGAGTGGCTGAGCGTTGGCGGCCTGCGGGGGAAGGGCGCGCTCACGCTGCTGGCCGCGCCGTTCCGTCTCGCGGTTGCACTGCTGCAGGCGCTCGGCGCCGTGCGCCGGCATCGGCCGCGCGTCGTGCTCGGGGCCGGCGGGTTCGCCTCGGGGCCGGGCGGCGTCGCGGCGTGGCTGCTCGGCCGGCCGCTGGTGGTCCACGAGCAAAATGCGGTCGCCGGCATGACCAATCGCCTGCTCGCGCGGCTCGCCGCGAGAGTGCTCGAGGGATTCCCGGGCAGCTTCGGTCCGCGTGTCGCCGCCCTGCGGGTCGGCAATCCCGTGCGCCCCGAGATCACGGCCATCGCGCCGCCCGAGCGGCGCTACGCGGGCCGGGAGGGACACCTGCGGCTGCTCGTGTTCGGCGGAAGCCAGGGATCGGCGCGCCTCAACGCGGTGGTGCCCGCGGCGCTGGCCGAACTGCCGGTGGACCTGCGCCCGCAGGTCCTGCACCAGACCGGTGTCCGCGGTCTCGAGGAGACCGCCGCGGCGTACCGCTCGCGTGGCATCGAGGCCGACGTGCGCGCGTTCATCGACGACATGGCGGGCGCTTACGGCTGGGCGGATCTCGCGGTGTGCCGTTCCGGGGCGCTCACGGTCGCGGAACTCGCCGCGGCGGGCGTGCCGGCGCTGCTCGTGCCGTTTCCCGCCGCGGTCGACGACCACCAGACGCGCAATGCCGAGTACGTCGTGAAGGCGGGCGCTGCGCTGCTCATGCCCGAGTCGGAGCTGACGCCCATGTCGCTCGCCGCGGCGCTGCGCAGTCTCTTCGAGGCGGGGCGACCGCGCCTCGTGCGGATGGCGCAGGCCGCTCGGTCCACGGCGATCACCGATGCGGACGAGCGGCTCGCCGATGCCTGCATCGCCGTTGCAGGAGCCGCCGCATGAAGGACCGCATGCGCCGCATCCACTGCATCCACTTCGTCGGCATCGGCGGCAGCGGCATGAGCGGCATCGCCGAAGTGCTGCTGAATCTCGGCTACGCGGTGCAGGGCTCCGACCTGAAGGCGAGTGCGACGACGCGCCGCCTCGAGTCGCTCGGCGCCCGCGTCATGCCCGGCCATCGTGCCGAACACGTCGCGGGCGCGGACGTCGTCGTCGTCTCGAGCGCAGTCGATGACGTTAACCCGGAAGTCGTGCAGGCCCAGGAGCGGCGCATCCCGGTGGTCAAGCGGGCGGAGATGCTCGGCGAGCTCATGCGCTTCCGCTACTCGATCGCGGTCGCCGGGACCCACGGCAAGACGACCACCACGAGCCTCGTCGCGAGCGTGCTTGCCGAAGGGGGCGAGGACCCCACGTTCGTGATCGGCGGCCGCCTGAAGAGCGCGGCGACCAACGCGCGCCTCGGGGCGGGGCGCTACCTCGTCGCCGAGGCGGACGAGAGCGACGCCTCGTTCATGCACCTGCAGCCGATGATCGCGATCGTCACCAACGTCGATGCCGACCACCTCGGCACGCACGGCGGCGACTTCGCGCGCCTGAAGCACAGTTTCGTCGAGTTCCTGCACAACCTGCCGTTCTACGGGCTCGCGGTGATCTGCGGCGACGACCGCGAGGCGGGCGGCCTCGTGCCGCAGATCTCGCGGCCCTACCTGACGTACGGCTTCGACGCAGGCGCCGACGTGCGCGCCGTCGACGTGACGCCCTGCGGCGCCCGGACGACCTTCGACGTGCTGCGGCCGGGTGCGACCTCCCCGCTGCGCGTGACACTCAACCTGCCGGGACGCCACAACGTGCTGAATGCACTTGCGGCCATCGCGGTCGCGACGGAACTCGAGATCGACGACGCGGCGATCCAGCGTGCGCTCGCCGGCTTCCAGGGCATCGACCGCCGCCTGCAGGTGCAGGGCGACGTCGCCATCGATGAAGGCGTCGTCACTCTGGTGGACGACTACGGACACCATCCCACCGAGATCGCGGCCACGCTCGAGGCGGCGCGCCAGGCCTGGCCAGCCCGCCGCATCGTGCTCGCCTTCGAACCGCACCGCTACACGCGTACCCGCGACCTGCTCGATGACTTCGCGCAGGTGCTTTCCGCCGCCGATGCGCTGGTCGTCGCCGAGGTGTATCCAGCGGGCGAGACGCCGATCACGGGCGCCGACGGCAAGACCCTGTGCCGCGCGATCCGTTCCCGCGCGCGTGTCGAGCCGGTACTGCTCAGGGATCTGGATGAACTGCCGCGCGTCCTCGCCGGCATCGTTCGCCCGGGCGACGTCGTACTCACGATGGGCGCGGGCAGCATCGGCGCGGCGGCGCACGATCTCCCCGCTGCGCTGCAGGCCGAGATCGGCCGGGGCGGTCGCACATGATCAGCCACACGCACCGCGTGACGGATCCCGCGGACTTCGGTCGCGTCGCCGTCCTGCTCGGAGGCACGTCGTCGGAACGCGAGGTATCGCTCGACTCCGGGCGCAACGTGCTCGAGGCGCTGCGCCGCCGCGGCGTGGACGCGACCGCGGTCGACGGAATTCCGGAACTCGTCCGCGCGCTCACGACGCCTGGCGGTCGGCGCATCGATCGGGTCTTCAACATCCTGCACGGCAACCGGGGTGGCGGCGAGGACGGGATCGTCCAGGGACTGCTCGATGCCATCGGCGTGCCGTACACGGGCTCCGGGGTGCTCGGCTCGGCGCTCTCCATGGACAAGATCCGCAGCAAGCAGGTGTGGCTGTCGCTCGGTCTGCCGACGCCCGGGTACGTGAGCCTCGAGCGGGGCGACGACGTCGCCGCGGCCGCGCACAAGCTCGGCCTGCCGGTGATCGTGAAGCCCGCCTGCGAGGGATCGAGCGTCGGCGTGAGCCGCTGCTTCAGGGACGCCGATCTCGCCGCCGCAGTCGAGCTCGCGGCGCGCTACGAGGGGCCGCTGCTGGTCGAGCAGCTCATCCAGGGCGAGGAGTACACGGTCGGCGTGCTCGGGGTCGAGGCGCTGCCGTCGATCCGCATCGTGCCGGCCGGCGACTACTACGACTACCACGCGAAATACGTCGCGGAAGACACGCAGTACCTCTGCCCGGGCGCCGCCGGCGCGACCGAGCAGGAGCTCGGCAGCCTCGCGCTCGCGGCGTTCTTTGCGGTCGCCTGCCGCGGCTGGGGCCGCGTGGACTTCATGCGCGACCGCGCAGGCCGGTCGTGGCTGCTCGAAGTCAATACCGCGCCGGGCATGACCAGCCACTCGCTGGTGCCGAAGGCGGCCCGGCAGCGCGGCATCGAATTCGACGAGCTCGTCTGGCGGGTGCTCGAGACGAGCATCCCCGACCAGGCGAGGTGAGGTGAGGACCATGCAGGTGCCGTGGAAGAAGCGCAATCGCCGCCAGGCCCGCAGCGACGGGCCCGGCCTGCTCGAACGCATCGACTGGCGCGCGGTCGGCACGGTGGCAGGCCTCATCGCGGGCTGCGTGGCGGTGGCGGCACTGCTCGCTTTCGCGCTCGACCGGCCGGTGCGACGGGTGCTGGTGGAGGGCGCGTTCCAGCGCGTCTCGCCGCCGGAGATCGAGAGCGCGGTGACGGAGGCGGTCCAGGGTGGACTCGCCTCGGTCGACCTGGACAAGGTCCGCGAGCGCGTCGAGAGGATCGAATGGGTCGACAGTGCCGTCGTGCAGCGTCGCTGGCCGGATGCTCTCCGCGTGGTCGTGACCGAGGAAGTGGCCGCCGCGCGCTGGAACGAGGCGGGGCTGCTGAATGCGCGGGGCGAACTGTTCATCCGCAACGCGCGCTACGTGCCGCCGGAGCTGCCACTGCTACAGGGTCCCGACGGCAGCGAGCAGGCCGTGGCGCAGCTCTACCTCGATGCGCAGGGGCGGTTGCTCGAGGCCGGCCTGCGTCTCACGGGCGTGCGACTCGACGAGCGCGGCGCCTGGGAGCTCGAGCTCGGCAACGGCCTGGCGGTGAGGCTCGGGCGGCTCACGGTCAACGAGCGCCTCGAACGCTTCATCACGCTCGCGAGCCCGATGGTCGCGAAGCGGCTCGCCGAGATCGCGAGCGTCGACATGCGCTACACCAATGGATTCAGCGTGGCCTGGAATGCGCGTTCCGCCCTCGCCGTCGCCCCGCAGGAGGACGCGACACCCGATGCCTAGGAAACCTGAACGCAACCTGATCGTCGGGCTCGACATCGGCACCTCGAAGGTGGTGGCGATCGTCGGCGAGCTCGGTCCCGACGGCACGATCGAGGTCGTCGGCGTGGGTTCGCACCCCTCGCGCGGGCTCAAGAAGGGCGTGGTCGTCAACATCGACTCGACCGTGCAGTCCATCCAGCGCGCGGTCGAGGAGGCCGAGCTCATGGCCGGCTGCGAGATCCACTCCGTGTTCGCCGGCATCGCCGGCAGCCACGTGCGCAGCCTCAACTCGCACGGCATCGTCGCGATCCGCGACAAGGAAGTGACGCCCGGCGACGTGGACCGCGTGATCGACGCCGCGCGCGCGGTGGCGATTCCCGCGGACCAGAAGATCCTGCACATCCTGCCGCAGGAGTTCGTCATCGACGCGCAGGAGGGCATCCGCGAACCCG
The DNA here is from genome assembly GCA_018059685.1 of Steroidobacteraceae bacterium. Classification (GTDB taxonomy): domain Bacteria; phylum Pseudomonadota; class Gammaproteobacteria; order Steroidobacterales; family Steroidobacteraceae; genus RPQJ01. The sequence goes on from JAGOXN010000119.1 coordinate 6,310, forward strand.
TCGGCATGTCCGGCGTGCGCCTCGAGGCCAAGGTGCACATCGTCACGGGCGCCGACAGCGCGGCGCAGAACATCGTCAAGTGCGTGCAGCGCTGCGGGCTCGAGGTCGAGGACATCGTGCTCGAGCAGCTGGCCTCGAGCTACGCCGTGCTCGCTGAGGACGAGAAGGAGCTCGGCGTCTGCATCGTCGACATCGGCGGCGGCACGACCGACGTCGCGGTCTTCTCGGGCGGCGCGATCCGCCACACGGCGGTGATTCCGATCGCGGGCGACCAGGTCACGAACGACATCGCCGTGAGCCTGCGCACGCCGACGCATCACGCCGAGGATCTCAAGATCAGCTACGCCTGCGCGCTGTCGCAGCTCGCGAATCCCGACGAGACGATCGAGGTGCCGAGCGTGGGCGACCGTCCCGCGCGGCGGCTCGCGCGCCAGACGCTCGCCGAAGTGGTCGAGCCGCGCTACGAGGAACTCTTCGCACTGGTGCGCGAGGAACTCAGGCGCTCGGGCTTCGACGACATGGTCGCCGCCGGCGTCGTGCTGACGGGCGGCAGCGCCAAGATGGAAGGCGTCATCGAGCTCGCCGAGGAGGTCTTCCACGCGCCGGTGCGGCTCGGGCTGCCGCAGGGAGTGAGCGGGCTCGTCGACGTCGTGCGCAATCCCATCCACTCCACGGGCGTCGGCCTGCTGCTGTTCGGCCGCGAGAACCACCTCCGCCGCCATGGGCGCGTGGCTCCGGTCGCGAACAGCATGCGCAGCGTCGTGGACCGGATGAAGGCCTGGTTCCACGGGAATTTCTGAAGGCAGCGGCAGGCAGGGGCAGGGCAGTCGAGCGGCAGGCAGGGGCAGAAGTATTCGGGCGGCAGGCAGGTTCAGGGGATCAAGGGTTCATTTTTCACGGTTCATCGGTCATCGGTCACACATCGTTCCATTCAACGGAGAGCGCCACACATGTTCGTACTCGCAGACACGGAGAATCAGGGGGCCGTCATCAAGGTCGTCGGCGTCGGCGGCGGCGGCGGCAACGCGGTCACACACATGGTCACCTCGGGCATCGAGGGCGTGGACTTCATCTGCATCAACACCGATGCGCAGGCCCTCAAGCACTCGAAGGTGAAGGCGAGCCTGCAGATCGGGTCGAACATCACCAAGGGACTCGGCGCGGGCGCGGACCCCGAGGTGGGTCGGCAGGCGGCGATGGAAGACCGTGACCGCATCGTCGAGCTCGTCGACGGGTCGGACATGATCTTCATCACCGCCGGCATGGGCGGCGGTACCGGCACGGGCGCGGCGCCCGTCGTGGCCCAGGTCGCCAAGGAACTCGGTATCCTGACCGTGGCGGTGGTCACCAAGCCGTTCGAGATGGAAGGCAACAAGCGGCTTGCGCTCGCTGACCAGGGCATCGGCGAACTCGGCAAGTACGTCGACTCGCTGATCACGATCCCCAACCAGAAGCTGCTCACCGTGCTCGGTGGGGACACGACGCTGCTCGATGCCTTCCGCTCGGCCAACCAGGTGCTGCAGGGCGCCGTGCAGGGGATCGCGGAACTCATCACCCGGCCCGGTCTGATCAACGTGGACTTCGCCGACGTCAAGACGGTGATGGCCGAGACCGGCATGGCGA
>JAGOXN010000120.1 GCA_018059685.1 Steroidobacteraceae bacterium
GGGCGACAACATCAAGATGACGATCGAGCTGATCAGCCCGATCGCGATGGAAGAGGGCCTGCGCTTTGCGATCCGCGAGGGCGGGCGCACGGTGGGCGCGGGCGTGGTGTCGAAGATCCTGAAGTGAGCTTCGATCCGCGGTTCGTATTTACTTGATTCATTGAGGGTCGTTTCGTCGACGTCGACGTCGACGTCCGTTCAAGCGCAGGCCAGTAGCTCAATTGGCAGAGCGGCGGTCTCCAAAACCGCAGGTTGGGGGTTCGATTCCCTCCTGGCCTGCCAGTCGGAGCGCATGAGCGGACGGGTGCACGGCGATCGGGCGGGACCCGGGCTCGAGGCATGACCGAACAGGTTGAAATCGGTGCCAGCGCGCTGGATACCGCAAAGCTGGTCGCAGCTGTCGCGATACTGGTCGGCGGGATCGCCGCGTTCTATCTGCTCGGCGACCTGCCGCTCGCGGTGCGCTGGCTCATGGTGCTCGCGGCCCTGGCCGCAGGCATCGTGGTCGCGTTGCAGTCCGCGCAGGGGCGTGCCTTCTGGCAGTTCGTGCAGGGCTCGCGCGTCGAACTGCGCAAGGTCGTGTGGCCGACGCGGCAGGAGACGCTGCAGACGACGCTGGTGGTGCTCGTCGCCATCCTCGCGATGGGGATCTTCTTCTGGGTCCTCGACTGGGTCCTTGGCAGCGTGACCGCTGCGCTGACCGGGCAAGGGAGCTCACCGTGACGCTGCGCTGGTACGTCGTCCACGCGTATTCGAACTTCGAGCACAAGGTCTCGGAGTCGCTCAAGGAGCGCATCCGCCTGAAGGGTCTCGACGACCGGTTCGGCGAGATCCTGGTACCGACCGAGGAAGTGGTCGAGATGCGCGACGGACAGCGCCGTCGCAGTGAGCGCAAGTTCTTTCCGGGCTATGTGCTCGTGCAGATGGAGATGAACGAGGACACCTGGCATCTCGTGCGCGAGACGCCCAAGGTCCTCGGCTTCATCGGTGGCACGCCGGAGAAGCCCGCGCCGATCAGCGACCGCGAGGCGAACGCGATCCTGCGCCGCGTCGAGGAAGGTGCCGAGAAGCCGCGGCCGAAGGTGCTCTTCGAGCCCGGCGAAGTGGTCCGCGTGATCAGCGGGCCGTTCAACGACTTCAACGGCGTCGTCGAGTCGGTGAACTACGAGAAGAACCGCCTGCAGGTGGCGGTGCAGATCCTCGGGCGCTCGACGCCCGTGGAGCTCGATTTCGGCCAGGTCGAGAAGGCCTGAGCAGACGGGGAGCCCTGCGGGGCGTTCGTACCCAACGAGGTGAGAGATGGCGAAGAAAGTCCAGGGATACGTGAAGCTGCAGGTTCCCGCGGGCCAGGCGAACCCGAGCCCGCCCATCGGGCCGGCGCTCGGCCAGCAGGGCGTCAACATCATGGAGTTCTGCAAGCAGTTCAACGCGCAGACACAGAACCTCGAGAAGGGGCTGCCGATTCCCGTCGTGATCACGGTGTACAGCGACCGCAGCTTCACCTTCATCATGAAGACGCCGCCGGCGTCGGTGCTGATCCGCAAGGCGCTCGGCCTCGAGAAGGGCAGCGGTGCGCCGAACACCGCCAAGGTGGGGCGCATCAGCCGCAAGCAGCTCGAGGACATCGCGAAAACCAAGACACCCGACCTGACCGCGGCCGACCTGGACGCGGCCGTACGGACGATTGCGGGCAGTGCCCGCAGCATGGGCGTCGACGTGGAGGGGGTTTGAGATGGCCGCGACGGCTAAGCGCATGAAGCCCTGGGCCGAGAAGCTCGCGCCCGGCAGGCAGTTCCCGCTCGACGAGGCGCTCGGCCTCGTCAAGCAGTTCGCGACCGCGAAGTTCGACGAGAGCGTCGACGTCGCGGTCAACCTCGGCGTCGATGCCTCGAAGTCCGACCAGCAGGTGCGTGGTTCGACCGTGCTGCCGAACGGCACTGGCAAGACGGTGCGAGTCGCGGTGTTCACCTCGGGCAAGAACGCCGATGCCGCGCGCGAGGCGGGCGCCGACATCGTCGGACTCGAGGATCTCGCCGAGAAGGTCAAGGCCGGCGATCTCGGCTTCGACGTCGTGGTCGCGAGCCCGGATGCGATGCGCATCGTGGGGCAACTCGGCCAGATCCTCGGCCCGCGCGGCCTGATGCCGAACCCGAAGGTCGGTACGGTCACCCCGGACGTCGCGGGCGCGGTGCGCAACGCGAAGGCGGGCCAGGTGCGCTTCCGCACCGACAAGGCCGGCGTCATCCACTGCACGATCGGCAAGGCGAGCTTCGACGTGAAGGCGCTGCACGAGAACCTGCATGCGCTGCTCGTCGACCTGCAGAAGGCCAAGCCGGCCGCAGCGAAAGGCATCTACATCAAGCGTGTCTCGGTGTCCTCGACCATGGGGCCTGGAGTCACGGTGGAGCAGTCGAGCCTCGGCGCCTGAGGGCGCGCGGGGACGGAAGAGGATTTGATGCAGGGCCGGCTCGAGCCCGAGGACTGCAGACGTGGTCCTCGAGGCGAGGCCGGCCATCATCGAAGACCGCAGGCGGGGTGGCGAGCACCCCTTAATGGGCGCCTGCGCAGATGGTGGTACCCGAGTCAGTGTGTCACTGGTGGAGGTCGCCGCCCTCGTCGCAAGGGTGAACGCTCAGGGAAGGGCGTTTGGTTCGGAAGATCTTCAGTCCAGGAGGAACACATGGCGCTCAGACTGGAAGACAAGAAGGCACTGGTCACCGAGGTGAACGAGGTTGCGCAACGCGCGCAGTCCGTCGTCGCCGCGGAGTACCGGGGGCTCACGGTCTCGCAGCTCACCGAGCTGCGCGGCAGGGCCCGCGCCTCCCGCGTCTACATGCGAGTGGTGAAGAACACGCTGGCCCGCCGGGCGGTCGCCGGCACTCAGTTCGAGTGCGTCGGCAAGGACCTCAAGGGCCCGCTGATCCTCGCCTTCTCGGAGGACGATCCGGGCGCGGCAGCGCGTCTCATCAAGGGTTTTGCCAAGGACCACCAGAAGCTCGTGCCGACGCTCGTGTCGCTCGGCGGGAGCGTGTTGCCGGGCAAGGACCTCGAGCGAGTCGCGAGTCTCCCCACGAGGGAGCAGGCGCTCGGGCAGCTGCTGGGGGTGCTCATGGCTCCCACGGCCAAGTTCGTGCGCACGCTCGCCGAGCCTCACGCGAAGCTCGTGCGGACGATCGCCGCGGTCAAGGACCAGAAGCAGGCGGCCGCGTAACCGGCCGGGCTGCCGTCTCGATATCGGGTATCAACGATCAATTTTCAGGAGTCACACATGGCTGCCAGCAAGGAACAGATTCTCGACGCAATCTCCAACATGACGGTGATGGAGATCGTCGACCTCGTGAAGATGATGGAAGAGAAGTTCGGCGTCACGGCCGCGGCACCCGTCGCAGTCGCAGCCGTCGCCGGTGCCGCCGCGGCCGCCGCGCCGGCCGCCGAGGAGCAGACCGAGTTCACGGTCAGCATGACGAGTTTCGGCGCCAACAAGGTGGGCGTCATCAAGGTGATCCGCGAGATCACCGGGCTCGGCCTCAAGGAAGCCAAGGATCTCGTCGAGGGCGTGCCCTCGACGGTCAAGGACGGCATTCCGAAGGCCGATGCCGAGGCGATCAAGAAGAAGCTCGAGGAGGCCGGCGCAGCCGCGGAGATCAAGTAACCGCGATGCGCGGGCCCGGGCCCGTTGCACGGGGAGCCGGCCGGCGGGAGGTCCCGCCGGCCGGCCCGCCCGTCGTCGTTTTCTGGAGTCGAGCTGATCGGGCCGGGTCCCCGGCCGTGAGAGGGTGATCGCAATGGCATATTCCTTCACCGACAAGAAGCGCATCCGCAAGGATTTCGGCAAGCGGTCCAGCATCCTCGAGGTGCCGTACCTGCTCGCCATCCAGCTCGATTCCTACCGCAGGTTCCTGCAGGCGGACGCAGCCGAGGACCGACGCGACGAGATCGGTTTGCACGCGGCGTTCAGGAGCGTCTTCCCGATCACGAGCTATTCGGGCAACGCGAGCCTCGAGTACGTGAGCTACCGGCTCGGCGAGCCGGTGTTCGACGTCAAGGAGTGCCAGCTCCGCGGCCTCACCTACGCAGCCCCGCTGCGGGTCAAGGTGCGCCTGATCGTCCTCGACAAGGAGGCGCCGGGTGCGCGCAAGCCCGTCAAGGACATTCGCGAGCAGGAGGTGTACCTGGGCGAGCTGCCGCTCATGACCGAGAACGGCACCTTCGTCGTGAACGGCACCGAACGCGTGATCGTTTCGCAGCTGCACCGCAGCCCTGGCGTGTTCTTCGACCACGACCGCGGCAAGACCCACAGCTCGGGCAAGCTGCTGTTCTCCGCGCGCGTCATCCCCTACCGCGGCTCCTGGCTCGACTTCGAGTTCGATGCCAAGGACTGCGTGTTCGCGCGCATCGACCGGCGGCGCAAGCTTCCGGTCACGATCCTGCTGCGCGCCCTGGGCTACAGCGACGAGCAGATGCTCGACCTGTTCTTCGAGAAGAACGCCTTCCACCTGTCGGCGTCGGGCGCCGAGCTCGCGCTGGTGCCGCAGCGCCTGCGCGGCGAGACGGCGAGCTTCGAGATCCGCATCGGCGACAAGGTGATCGTCGAGGAGGGCCGTCGCATCACCGCGCGCCACGTGCGCCAGCTCGAGGAAGCCGGCGTGAACCGCCTGCCGGTACCCTCCGATTATCTCGTCGGCAAGGTGCTTGCTCACGACGTCGTCAATACCGGGACGGGAGAAATCCTCGCCCGGGCGAACGAGGTGCTGGCCGCAGCCACGGTGGCGAAGCTCGTCCAGGCGGGCATCAGCGAGATCCGCGTGCTGTACGTGAACGACCTCGACCGCGGGCCGTTCATTTCCGACACGCTGCGCATCGACCCGACCAAGAACCGGATGGAGGCACTGGTCGAGATCTACCGCATGATGCGTCCGGGCGAACCGCCCACGCGCGATGCCGCGGAGAACCTGTTCCAGAACCTGTTCTTCAATCCCGAGCGCTACGACCTCTCCGGCGTCGGGCGCATGAAATTCAACCGCCGCGTCGGCCGGACCGAGGTCAAGGGCCCCGGCATCCTCTACGACGCGCTGCACTTCGGGCGTCGCGGCGACGACTTCGCCCGGTCGCTGATCGACCAGCACGGCCAGAGCTCCGACGTCATCGAAGTCCTGAAGACGCTGATCGACATCCGCAACGGCAACGGAACGGTGGACGACATCGACCACCTCGGCAACCGCCGCGTGCGCAGCGTCGGCGAGATGGCCGAGAACGCCTTCCGCGTGGGACTGGTGCGCGTCGAGCGCGCCGTGAAGGAGCGGCTCACCATCGCCGAGAGCGAAGGCCTGATGCCGCAGGACATGATCAACGCGAAGCCGGTGGCGGCGGCGGTGAAGGAGTTCTTCGGCTCCTCGCAGCTCTCGCAGTTCATGGACCAGAACAACCCGCTGTCGGAAGTCACGCACAAGCGCCGCGTCTCGGCGCTCGGCCCCGGCGGCCTCACCCGCGAGCGCGCGGGCTTCGAGGTGCGCGACGTGCATCCGACGCACTACGGCCGCGTCTGCCCGATCGAGACGCCCGAAGGACCGAACATCGGCCTCATCAACTCGCTCGCCGTATACGCGCGCACGAACGACTACGGCTTCCTCGAGACGCCGTATCGCAAGGTGGCCGACGGTCGCGTCACGGACCAGATCGGGTACCTGTCCGCGATCGACGAAGCTCAGTACGTCATCGCCCAGGCGAACGCCTCGCTCGACGGCGAGGGACGCTTCACCGACGAACTGATCTCGGCGCGCTTCCAGAACGAGTTCATGCTGTCGACGCGCGACAAGATCCAGTACATGGACGTCTCGCCGAAGCAGATCGTCTCGGTCGCGGCCTCGCTCATTCCCTTCCTCGAGCACGACGACGCGAACCGGGCGCTCATGGGTTCCAACATGCAGCGCCAGGCAGTCCCGACGCTGCGCTCCGAGACGCCGCTCGTCGGCACCGGCATGGAACGGCCGGTGGCGATCGACTCGGGCGTCACGGTCGTCGCCCGTCGCGGCGGCGTGGTCGACTCGGTCGATGCCTCGCGCATCGTCGTGCGCGTGCACGACGCCGAGACCACCGCGGGCGAGGCGGGTGTCGACATCTACAACCTCACGAAGTACACGCGCTCGAACCAGAATACCTGCATCAACCAGCGCCCGCTGGTGAAGGCCGGCGACTCGATCGCGCGCGGCGACGTGCTGGCGGACGGCCCGTCGACGGATCTCGGCGACCTCGCGCTCGGCCAGAACCTGCTGGTCGCGTTCATGCCGTGGAACGGCTACAACTTCGAGGACTCGATCCTGATCTCGGAGCGGGTGGTCCAGGAGGATCGTTTCACGACGATCCACATCGAGGAACTCACCTGCGTGGCCCGCGACACGAAGCTCGGCCCCGAGGAGATCACCGCCGACATCCCGAACGTCGGCGAGTCCGCGCTCGCGAAACTCGACGAGGCCGGCATCGCCTTCATCGGCGCCGAGGTCAAGGCGGGCGACATCCTCGTGGGCAAGGTCACGCCCAAGGGCGAGACGCAGCTCACGCCCGAGGAGAAGCTGCTGCGCGCGATCTTCGGCGAGAAGGCCTCGGACGTTAAGGACACCTCGCTGCGCGTGCCCCCGGGCATGGACGGCACGGTGATCGACGTGCGCGTCTTCACGCGCGACGGCGTCGAGAAGGACACGCGCGCGCTCGCGATCGAGAAGTCCGAGATCGAGAAGGTCCGCAAGGACCTCGCCGACCAGCAGCGCATCCTCGAGGAGGATCTTTTCTCGCGCGTGCAGGCCATGCTGGTCGGCAGGGTCGCCGCGGCGGGTCCCCGCAAGCTCAAGGCGGGCAGCAAGGTGACGTCTGATTACCTCGCGGACATCCCGCGCGAGCACTGGCTCGAGGTGCGCCTCGAGGACGAGGAGGCGAACGCCGCGCTCGAGCTCACCGCCGAGCGCATGCGCGCCCAGCGCAAGGAGTTCGAGCGGCGCCTGGAGGAGAAGCGCTCCAAGATCACTGCCGGCGACGACCTCGCACCGGGCGTACTGAAGATGGTGAAGGTCTACCTGGCCGTGAAGCGCCGCGTGCAGCCGGGCGACAAGATGGCCGGCCGCCACGGCAACAAGGGCGTCATCTCGACGATCGTCCCGGTCGAGGACATGCCGTTCATGGCGGACGGCACGCCCGTCGACATCGTGCTGAACCCGCTCGGCGTGCCTTCGCGCATGAACATCGGCCAGATCCTCGAGACCCACCTCGGCTGGGCCGCCAAGGGGATCGGGCTCCGGATCGGTCGCATGCTCGACGAGAGCCGTACGGTGGGCGAGGTCCGCGCCTTCCTCGACGAGGTGTACAACCGTGGCGGCGGCAGGCCCGAGGACCTCGGTTCGCTCGACGACGCGGAGGTCCTCGCGCTCGCGGGCAACCTGCGCCGGGGCGTGCCGATGGCCACGCCGGTGTTCGACGGCGCCACCGAGAAGGAGATCAAGTACATGCTGCGGCTCGCCGAGCTGCCGGAGAGCGGCCAGACCTGGCTCTTCGACGGGCGCTCGGGCGAGCGCTTCGACCGCCCGGTGACGGTCGGCTACATGTACATGCTGAAGCTCAATCATCTCGTCGACGACAAGATGCACGCCCGCTCGACCGGCCCCTACAGCCTGGTCACGCAGCAGCCGCTCGGCGGCAAGGCGCAGTTCGGCGGGCAGCGCTTCGGCGAAATGGAGGTGTGGGCGCTCGAGGCGTACGGCGCGTCCTACACGCTGCAGGAGATGCTGACGGTCAAGTCGGACGACGTCACCGGCCGCACCAAGATGTACAAGAACATCGTGGACGGCAACCACATGATGGACGCGGGCATGCCCGAGTCCTTCAACGTGCTGGTGAAGGAGATCCGCTCGCTCGGCATCAA
>JAGOXN010000012.1 GCA_018059685.1 Steroidobacteraceae bacterium
GTCGGGACGATCTTCCACGAACTCGCCCACGAGCGCCTGTACGTGCCGGGCGACAGCGGGTTCAACGAGGCGTTTGCGAGCGTCGTGGAAGCGGAGGGCGTGCGGCGCTGGTTCACCGCGCGCGGGCGGACGGCCGCGCTCGATGCCTACCGTGCGTCCACGGCGCGAGAAGCCGGGTTCGCGGCGCTGCTGCGCGACGTGCGAGATCGCCTGTCGGTCCTCTATGCATCCGGTGTGCCCGCCGCGGAGATGCGCAGCGAGAAGCAGCGCGAGTTCGGGCGTCTCAAGTACGACTACACACGCCTGAAGGCGAGCTGGGACGGGTATTCCGGGTACGACGCGTGGTTCGCCCGCACCCTCAACAACGCGCATCTCGCGACGGTGGCAACGTACCACGACTGCGTGCCGGGATTGCGGCGCGAGCTCGCAGCGGCGGGCTCCCTGCCGGCGTTCTTCGAGCGCGCCGAGGCGCTCGCGAAGTTCACCGTCGCCGAGCGTCGCGTGGCGGTGTGCGTCGTCGAATAGGGCGCCGCTCGGCCCCGCCATCGGAGTCGATGGTCAGCCGTCAGTGCCACGCGGCGTTTCCGGGTGTCAGTCCGACTCGCGAAGACGACATGCTCGCCGGACCGACACCCCGCCGAGCGGCCACGCTGGACGCGCAGATCGGCTGATGGCACCGACTCAGCAGGCGCCGCGAAACCCCGCCGGGCGGCCGCTAACCGCGCCCGAAGTTCGCCCGCAGGTACCGCGGCACGACGGCGCGCATCGACGTGCGCTCGATGCCGAGCGCGCCGAGACCGTCGCGGTCGCACACCGAGTCCACCGTGGCAGAGAGGAAATTGTCCGTCGAGAACGGCTTGCCCGGTACGAAGTCCATGAGCGTCGCCTGGATCCGCGACAGCCAGCGGGGCAGGGGGACGATCCAGCGGCGCAGCCCGAGGCCCTGCGCGGCGCGCGCGACGATCTCGCCGAGCGTCAGGACCTCCGGACCGCAGAGCTGGTAGGTCTGTCCCGCGGCGGCCTCGAGCTCGAGGCAGCGTGCGAAGGCCTCCGCCACGTCCATGACGTAGACGGGTGCAAACTTCGCGTCCGCACAGGCGAGTGGCAGGACGCCCGGCAGGACCCGCAGTATCGCCGCGAACCTGTTCACGAACTCGTCGCGCGGGCCGAACACGACGGACGGCTGGAAGATGACGAACTCGGGGCCGGCAGCCGCGCACTCGCGACGGATGAAGTCCTCTGCCTCGCCCTTCGAGCGCAGGTAGTGGCTCGGTCCGCGGGCGGAGTCCGCCTTGAGTCCGCTCATGTGCAGGTAGCGTTGCACGCCCGCGGCCCTGCAAGCGGCCACGACCTTCATGGGTAGCTCGGTGTGGACCCGGCGGAATTCACGGCTGCCGTGTCCGGGCCGCCGCTCGTTCAGGATGCCGACGAGGTTCACGACGACCGCACAGCCGTTGAACTCGCGCTCGAGGACCCCGGGATCGTGAACGTCGGCGCGCACGAGGCGCACCGTCGGCAGCACGAGCAGGTCGCGAGCGCCGGCGCGGTCGCGCGTCAGGACCTTGACCCGGTGGCCGTCCGCCGCGAGCCGGGCGACGAGTGACCGGCCGATGAACCCGGTACCGCCGAGCACGCAGACCGACAGCGCCACGCGGGTCCCGTGGTCAGCGGATGGGGATCACGAGCATCGCGTTGCCGCGGCGGATCTGCAGCACGAACGCTGCGGCACCCTCCGTGGCGCTCTGGAACTCCGCGAGGTTCGCGACCCGCGAGCGGCCGACGCCCAGGATGATGTCGTTGGTGCGCAGGCCGCGCTGTGCAGCCGGGCTGCCTTCCGCCACGGCGCGGATCAGCACGCCACCGCCCTGGGCATCGGCGAGGTCGGCACCCTCGAGCCCGCGGTGCATGCCCGCCGCCGCGGCTTCCGCCGCCGCGTCGCGCTCGCCGATCACGGCCGTCACGCGCCGCGGTTTGCCGTCGCGCAGCAGCGCGATGTCGACCTTCTCGCCGATGCTGAGCAGGCCGATGGAGTTGCGCAGGCCCGCTGCGTCCTTGACCGGCTTGCCGTTGACGGCGGTCACGATATCGCCGGCCTTGATGCCCGCCTTCTCGGCAGCGGAACCCTCGACGACCTGCGACACGAGCGCGCCCTGTGTGCTGCCTGCATCCAGGCTCTCGGCGATGTCAGGGGTGAGCGTCTGGATGTTCACGCCGAGCACCCCGCGCCGCACCTCGCCGAACTGCACGAGCTGGTTCATGACCGTCTTCATCATGTTCGACGGGATGGCGAAGCCGATGCCGATGTTGCCGCCGGTGCGCGAGAGGATCGCGGAGTTGATGCCGACGAGTTCCCCGCCCAGGTTCACCAGCGCGCCGCCGGAATTGCCGGGATTGATCGACGCATCGGTCTGGATGAAGTCCTCGTAGCCTTCCGGGTTGATGCCGGAGCGGCCGAGCGCACTCACGATGCCGGAGGTGACCGTGTGACCGAGGCCGAAGGGGTTGCCGATGGCGACGACGAAATCGCCGACCTCGGCGCGATCGGAATCGGCGAGCGGCACCTGCGTGAGGTTGGCAGCCTGGACCTTGAGCACCGCCACGTCGGAGCCCGGATCCTTGCCGACCACCGTGGCCGTGAGCGAACGATTGTCGAGCAGCGTGACTGTGATTTCCGTGGCGTTCTCGATGACGTGGGCGTTGGTGATGATGTAGCCGTTCTTCGCGTCCACGATGACGCCCGAGCCGGCGCTCTGGAACTCCCGGCGCTGCGGCGTGTTGGGGATGTCGAAGAAACGGCGGAAGAACGGGTCGTTCATCAGCGGGTTCTGCTGCTCCACGGTACCGCGCGTCGCGATGTTGACGACGGCCGGGGTCACGCGCTTCAGCATCGGCGCGAGCGAAGGGACCGGCGTGTCGCCCGACTGTACGGGTAACTGGGCAGCCGCAACGTGCCCGTAGGCACCGACGATCAGCACGGCAAGGGCGAGAGGCAGTTTCATGCGGAAATCCTGGGTTTTTGCGCCGGCGTGCATACGGGCTGCGGAGTCTATCAGGAGGGGCGGCGGCGCCATCGCCGCGCCAGGCAACGCCATGAGACCGGGTGCGACGTGGGCGAGTTCCCGCGCAGCGCCGTCGCGTGGCGGACAGGTGATGGGGCCGGTGCACGAGTCGGTGGATTGCCTGTGGATTTCCGGTGGCCATGGCGTGGGCACAAGATGTTGTGTCCGTGCCTGGTTCCGGGGCTTGACGCGGAGGCTTTTTGCAGCTTCCTTCGGGCGATTTGACAGTCCGACTTATCTTATTGATTTATATGATAAAAACTATGCTGCAGCGCATCACATAAAGCGGTTGACGGGGCGGATGGCGGTGCATACCCTGTCCGGCCTGATCCTACATGTTGTGTCCGGCGCGATACCTTCTCAGGGGGATAGACGAGAGGTCCAAGCCGGCTTTGCCAGGGATCGGCCAGGTTCGCCCTTAATCCCGTCGGGGAGTACGCGGCAGCCTGGAGGGGCCCCAACTTTCCCGTCGCAGCAAGAGCATCCGGAGCCGCCGTCAGCAATGAGCACTGCCGTGAAATTTGAATCCCGGGACGCACGCAGCATCCCGTTCCAGGAAGCGTCCCTCGACATCTGGGACCGGAAGTACCGCCTGTCCGCCAAGGACGGCACGCCGGTCGACCAGTGCATGGACGACACTTACAAGCGCGTCGCCCGCGCACTCGCCGACGTGGAGAGCGAGGAGGCGCGCGAGCGGTGGTACGAGCAGTTCCTGTGGGCGCTGCGCCGCGGCGCGATTCCGGCCGGACGCGTCACCTCGAACGCGGGTGCGCAGGAGCACAAGCCCGCCACCTCGACCATCAACTGCACGGTGTCCGGGACCATCCGCGACTCGATGGACGACATCCTCGGCAAGGTCCACGAGGCGGGGCTCACACTCAAGGCCGGCTGCGGCATCGGCTACGAATTCTCCACGCTGCGTCCGCGCGGCGCGTACGTCTCGGGCGCGGGCGCCTACACGTCGGGCCCGCTGTCGTTCATGGACATCTACGACAAGATGTGTTTCACGGTGTCGTCCGCGGGCGGCCGCCGCGGCGCGCAGATGGGCACCTTCGACGTGGGCCACCCCGACGCGATGGAATTCGTGCGCGCGAAGCGCGAGGCGGGCCGGCTCAGGCAGTTCAACCTGTCGCTCCTCGTCACCGACGAGTTCATGCGCGCCGTGCGCGAGGACCGCGACTGGCAGCTGGCCTTCCCGGTGCGCGAGGCCGAGATCGCCGGGAAGGACACGAGCGACCGCTCGAAGTTCATCTGGCGCGAATGGCCGGATCCCGCGGTCTACGTGCGCAACGACGAGGGCCTCGTGCTCTGCAAGGTCTACAAGACCGTGCCGGCCCGGCGCATGTGGGACGTGATCATGTCCTCCACCTACGACTTCGCCGAGCCGGGCTTCGTGCTGATCGACCGCGTCAACGAGATGAACAACAACTGGTGGTGCGAGAACATCCGCGCCACGAACCCTTGCGGCGAGCAGCCGCTGCCGCCCTACGGTTCCTGTCTGCTCGGCTCGATCAACCTGACGAGCTTCGTGCGTGATCCCTTCACGGAGGAGGCGCACTTCGACTGGGAGGAATACCGGCAGGTGGTCAAGGTCTTCACGCGCATGCTCGACAACGTGGTCGAGGTGAACGGCCTGCCGCTCGAGAAGCAGCGCGACGAGATCCGCCGCAAGCGCCGGCACGGGATGGGCTTCCTCGGGCTCGGTTCCACCATCACGATGCTCGGCATGAGGTATGGCTCGCGCGACTCGGTGGCGTTCACCGAGCGCGTTTCGAAGGAACTCGCGCTCGCCGGCTGGGAAGCCGGCCTCGATCTCGCCCGCGAGAAGGGTCCGGCGCCGATCATGCTCGAGCTGTTCGAGGTGACGCCGGAGATGCTGCGCAAGCGGCCGGAGATGAAGCGCGACGGCATCAAGGCCGGGCAGAAGCTCCCCGGGCGGGTCCTGCACGCGCGCTACAGCCGCTACATGCAGCGCGTGGCCGCGGCGGTGCCCGAGCTCGTCGAGCAGCTCGCGGCGACCGGTGCGCGCTTCACGCACCACAGTTCGATCGCGCCGACCGGCACCATCTCGCTGTCGCTCGCGAACAACGCCTCGAACGGCATCGAGCCCTCGTTCGCGCACCACTATTTCCGCAACGTGATCCGCGAGGGACGCAAGACCAAGGAGCGCATCGACGTGTTCTCTTTCGAGCTGCTCGCCTACCGCGAACTCGTGAATCCCGGCGCGATGCCGGGTGGCACGGGGCCCACGGACCGGCTTCCGGACTACTTCACGACGGCCGAGGACATCACGCCGCGCGAGCACGTCGACATCCAGGCGGCCGCGCAGAAGTGGATCGACTCGTCGATCTCGAAGACGGCCAACGTGCCCACCGACTACCGCTACGACGATTTCAAGGACATCTATCTCTACGCGCACGAGCAGGGGCTCAAGGGCTGCACCACCTTCCGCTTCAATCCGGAAGCGTTCCAGGGCGTGCTCGTCAAGGAGGAGGACCTCAAGAACACCACCTACGTGTTCACGCTCGACGACGGCAGCGAGGTGGAAGTCAAGGGCGACGAGCAGATCGAGTACGACGGCGAGACGCACTCGGCCGCGAACCTGTTCGATGCATTGAAGGAAGGCTATTACGGGAAGTTCTGATGAACGCACAGAAGATCGACAAGCGGATCGTGAAGTACCGCGTCGTCAAGTCCGGCGACGAGGCTCCGGCGAAGGCCGAGCCGAAGCGCGAGGAGGCTGCGAGCGAGCAGCGCGACGCCAAGGTCATCTGGATGCACGAGAAGCTCGAGCGTCCGGAGATGCTGGTGGGCTCCACCTACAAGATCAAGACGCCGGTCTCGGACCACGCGATGTACGTGACCATCAACGACATCGTGCTGAACGAGGACACCGAGCACGAGCAGCGGCGACCGTTCGAGATCTTCATCAACTCGAAGAACCTCGATCACTTCCAGTGGATCGTCGCACTCACGCGCATCATCTCGGCGGTGTTCCGCAAGGGCGGCGACGTGACCTTCCTCGTCGAGGAACTCAAGGCCGTCTTCGACCCGCGCGGCGGCTACTGGCAGTCGGGCGGCAAGTTCATGCCGTCGATCATCGCGGAGCTCGGCCACGTCATCGAGAAGCACCTGCAGTCCATCGGGCTGCTGCGCGACCCGGAGATGGACGAGCACCGCCGCCGGCTGATCGAGGAGAAGCGCAGCGAGTACGAGGCCCGGCAGAAGCAGCAGGACGCCTTTGCGAAGAGCCACTACCCGCAGGGCGCCCAGCTCTGCACGAAGTGCAGCACGGCGGCGGTCGTGATGATGGACGGCTGCATGACCTGCCTCAATTGCGGCGACTCGAAGTGCGGCTGAGGCCGATGCAGGTTCCCCACGCGCTTGGACCGGAATTCCCGCCGGCCACCTGACGACTCAGGGCGCCCCGACCGGGCGCAGCGCGTACCTTCGAGGCGGCCCCTGGCCGCCTCGTTTTTGTCCGCGTCTCGCCCGATAATCCGAACGCGTCCCAGTTGCATCCAGCCTGGGGCAACGGCCATGCCCGACCGCGGGGGGATCGATGCGACTGTCCGAACGCAGCATGCAGAATCCGGCGGCGGTGGCCGCAGCGGCGGCCATCGTCCTGCTGTTCGGCATCCTGGGGCTGTTGCGCCTGCCCATCCAGCTGCTGCCCGACACCCGCCGGCCGGAGCTCTTCGTCAATGCCAGCTGGCGCGAGGCGGCGCCGGCCGAGCTCGAAGAGGCCCTGATTGAGCCCATCGAGGAGGCGATGCGGGGCCTCCCGGGGCTGGTCGAGATGCGTTCCGAGTCGAACCGCGGGCGTGGGGGCGTCGGCCTCACCTTCGAGGTCGGCACGGACATGACGCGCGTGATGCTCGACGTCGTCTCGCGCCTGAATGCATTGCCGCCCCTGCCGCCCGATGCCGACGAGCCGCAGGTCTTCGGCGGCGACAACTGGCAGTCCGACAATGCCGCCTCGCTGCTCGTGCGACCCGTCGCGGGACATTCCATCCCGGACATCGCGGTGGCCTACCAGACCCTGATGGAGGAGGTCGTGGAGCCGCGGCTGGCCCGCGTACCGGGCGTCTCGCGCGTCAACCTCGAAGGCGGACGGCCACGCGAGGTGCGCGTCACCTTCGACCCGCACCGCCTCGCGGCGCTCGGCCTCACGCCGCAGCGCCTCGCCCAGACGGTCGTCGCGTCGCGGGATGTCTCAGCAGGCTTCGCGAACGTCGGTCGCCGCCAGTTCACCGTGCGGGTCACCGGGCGCGAGCCGGTCGCCGACCTCGGCGGGCTCGTGGTCGGCTGGAGCGACGACCGGCCGCTCTACCTGCGCGACGTGGCCGAAGTGCGCACCGCGCACGTGGACGCCGCGGCGTTCTCGTTCCGCAGCGGCGTCCCCGCGTACTACATCACCCTGCAGCGGACGTCCGACTCGAACACCGTCGAGCTGATCGACGGCGTCAAGGCGGCGATCGCCGAGTTGAACGCGGGTCCGCTCGCCCGGGAGAAGCTCTACATCGAGATATCCTGGGACGCGAGCGTCTACGTGCGTCGCGCCATCGGCTTCGTCCAGGAGAGCCTCGCCATCGGCATCCTGCTCGCCGTGGGCGGGTTGTGGTATTTCCTGCGCGGACCACGCGCATTGCTGGTGATCGGCGTCTCGATCCCGATCTCGCTGTTCTTCGCGGTCATCACCCTCTCGCTGCTCGGACGAACGCTCAACGTCGTCTCACTCGCGGGGCTCGCGTTCTCGACGGGAATCGTGATCGACGCGGCCCTCATCGTGCAGGGCAACGTCCTGCGTCTCATGCAGGAAGGGCGCGACACCTGGCACGCGACGATCGAGGGCACCGGCGAGGTGATGCCGGCGCTCCTCGCCTCGATGCTCACGAGCGTGGCGATCTTCCTGCCGATCCTGTTCATGGAGGGCATCGAGGGGCAGCTCTTCAAGGACCTGGCGATCACGATGTCGGTCTCGCACGCGGCGTCGCTGCTGGTCGCGGCGACCGTCATCCCCGCGGCAAACCGCTGGGCCCTGGCCCGCGGGATACCCGCTGACCAGCACCACCACTGGTGGCGCGGGATGGCCGACTTCGCCATGCGCCTCACGGACCGTCCATCGGCCCGGCTCGGCTGGATCGGCGGGATCACCGGCGCCAGCGTGCTCTTCATCGGGCTGCTCGCGCCCAGGGTCGATTACCTGCCGGTCGCGCAGATCGACCTGATCTGGAGCAATTTCCGCCTGCCGCCGGGCGGCAACATCGAGACGGCACGCCAGGAGTTCGCACCGGTCGTCGTCGAGCGGTTGCGGCCGCATCTCGAGGGGACGAAGGCGCCGGCGGTGAAGTACTACAACCTCTCGAGCTGGGGCGGCTTCGGCGGTGCCGCGGTCGTCTACCCCGCCGACCCGCGCGACATCAAGGAAATGGTGCGGGTCCTGCGCGAGGACATCATGGTCGGGTTCCCCGATACGCCAGTGTACGTACAGCGCGGCTCGCTGCTCAACGTGGACGGCAACAACTCGCGCGAGCTGCGTCTCGACTTCCAGGGCGCGGATCTCGTCGCACTGATGGAGGCGGCACGCATCGCGGTGGATCGGATTCCGGTGGCCATTCCGGGCACCTACCCGCAGGCGCTCCCGGGCCTCGAGCTCAACCAGCCCGAGCTGCAGCTCGTGCCGGACGAGTGGCGCATCGCGCGCTCGGGCTTCACGCGCACGGAAGTCTCCGCCGCGATCCGCGCGTTCACCGGCGGCCTCTGGGCCGGCGAGTATTTCGACGGGGACGAGCGCCTCGACATCATCGTCAAGGCGCACGAATGGCGTTCCCCGGAAGACCTCGCGGAACTGCCCATCATGACCCCCGCGGCGGGCGTACAGACGGTCGGCGAGCTCACCGAGCTGCGCCAGACGGTCGGACCTTCGCAACTCGTGCGCATCAATGGACATCGCACGGTGAGCGTCACCTTCCAGCCGCCGGACGACATGACGCTCGACGAGGCGATCGGCATCCTCGAGCGGGACGTCGAGCCCGCCGTGCGCGCCGCGATGGCGCCCGGGGTGCAGCTCAGCTACGCGGGCTCCGCCAACGATCTCCACCAGGCGCTGCGGTCGATGGGGCAGAACTTCCTGCTCGCGCTCGTCATCCTGTTCGCGCTCATGGCGGCGCTCTTCCGCTCGCTGCGCGACAGCCTGCTCGTGATGGTGGTGATGCCCGTATCGGTGGCCGGCGGGATCCTCGCGCTGCGCATCATCGGCTTGTTCGGATTCCAGGCCCTCGACCTGCTCACCATGATCGGGTTCATCATCCTGCTCGGCCTCGTGGTCAACGCGGCGATCCTGCTCGTTGACCAGACCCGGGCGCGCGAGCGCAACGGGATCGCGCGGCGACAGGCCGTGCGCGAGGCGCTCGAGACGCGCGCGCGGCCGATCGTGCTGTCGACGCTGACGGCCGTGCTCGGCATGGCCCCGCTCATCTTCATGCCCGGGCTCGGTGCCGAGATCTATCGCGGTCTCGCCGCGGTCGTGGCCGGCGGCATGATCGTCGGCACGGTATTCACCTGGTTGTTGATGCCGAGCCTGCTGCGGCTCGGTGAGGAGCGCGTCACGGTTCCGGCCGTCTCATCGGCTGCGGAACTCGGGGAGCAGGGGGTATGAACATCCGATCCATCCGCGGGCGGGCCGCCGGTCGCGCGATCCTCGTGGCACTCGGCATCTGCACATTGCAGGTGAGTTCCGCGCAGGAACGTCCGCCGGCCTCGGTTCAGGTCGCCGAGGCCCAGGTTCGCCTGCTTGCGCCGATGGTCCATGCGACCGGCATCGTGCGCTCGCGGGCTGCAGCCGACCTCGCGGCCGCCATCGGTGGACGACTGCAATGGGTCGCCGAGCCGGGAATGGCGCTGACGCAAGGAGCGGCGGTGGCCCGGCTCGATACGCGCGAACTCGCACTCGCACGTGCCGAGCAGGCGGCGCGCGTCAATCGCGCAGCCGTAAGCCTGCAGGCCCTCGACCGGGAACTCGAGCGCCTGCGCGCCTCGGGGCAGGCCGTGTCGCGATTCGCGGTGGACCAGGCCCAGTCGGACCGGGACCTCGCCGCTGCCGACCTCGAGGTCGCGCGGGCGATGCTCGCGCAGACCGACGAGCAGCTGGCACGCTCGAAACTGATCGCGCCGTTTGCAGGCGTGGTGTCCGAGCGCGTGCGTCGCGCGGGCGAGGAGGTGGCGCGCGGAGAAGTCGTGGCGCGCCTGGTGGATCCCGACGAGCTCGAGATCCGCCTGTTCGTACCGCTGCGCCACCTCCGGGCGGTGCAGCCCGGACACGTGGTGAACGTCATGACGGACCAGCGTCGCTTCACGGCCCGGGTGAGCAGCATCGTGCCCGCGGGCGACCCGCGCACGCAGTCCTTCGAAGTGCTGGTCAAGGCGCCGAGCGTCGCGGGGCTGCTCGCCGCCGGCAGGACCGTGCAGGTCGAACTGCCGCTCGGCGTGCCGCAGGAACGCCTGTCAGTGCCGCGTGACGCGTTGATCATCCGCGCCGAGGGCCTCCATGTTTACCGCGTGGATGCCGGGCAGCGCGCCGAGCGCATCGACGTCAAGGCGGGTGTCGCCGATGGTGACTGGGTGGCCGTCGAGGGACGCCTGTCGGCCGGGGACCGGGTCGTGGTTCGCGGCGGGGAACTGCTGCGGGGCCGCGAGAAGCTGCAGATCGTCGGCGTGTTCGAGGAGCAGACTCCGGCCTCGTCACGGACTGCCGAGCGCCCCCGAACTTGACCTGTGTCGCGACTCGGGCCGCGCGACCCGGGTCGTTGCGGGGTGGTCCGGCCGCTCGTCGGTATAATCTGCCACCCATGAGCAATCGCCGACTTGACCTGCTCGTGGCCGCCATGGCGGTCGTGGCGCCCTGGTGCGTGGCCGGAGCACAGGGATTCTCGTCCGTCTCGAGTGCGCCACGGGCGCCCGTGACTGCCGTGGCCGAGACTGCGGCGGCGCCTGCGACAGTTCCGGTCACGACGGCCGTGGCAGCAGCTCCAGTCATGACGGCCATGGTCGCGCCTGTCCAGGCGGGCTCGCCGGCTGGCACCCCGGCCGCACCGGCACGCAGGGACCGCTTCGACACGGCCGACCGCATCGTCGTGCGCAAGGGCGAGCGGCGGCTGTACCTGCTGCGATCCGACGACATCATCGCCGAGTACCCGATCAAGCTCGGACTCAATCCCTACGGGCCGAAGGAGCGCGAGGGTGATTTCCGCACGCCGGAGGGCACCTACCAGCTCGTCCGGCGCAATTCGCGCAGCGATTACTTCCTGTCGCTCGAGGTCTCCTACCCGAATGCGACCGACCGCGCGCGGGCCAGGGGACGTGGCGTGCCGCCCGGCGGCCTGATCATGATCCATGGGCAGCCGAACGTGCCGCGCAAGGCGCCGGACTACTACGTCCGCAACGACTGGACGGACGGCTGTATCGCCGTGAGCAACTCGGACATGGTCGACATCTGGCTGCGCACGGACATCGGAGTGCCGATCGAGATCCGCCCGTGATGCGACCGGCCGAGGCTTCGGTCCCCTTCGCGGTGGACCAGGAATACGTCGATGCGCGCGTCACGCCCACCGGCAGCCTCGAAAACCTGTCGCAGCAGGAGGTCGACCGCCTGCTCGACTCGTCGCGCGGTGGGCTCTATGCGCTCTACAGGCGCTGCTCGCTCGCGGTCCTGAACGCAGGCGGCGAGACGGACGACGCGCGGGCGATCTTCGAGCGCTACGCGGACTTCGACATCCGCATCGCCCGCCAGGCGTGGGGCGTCAAGCTCGAGCTGCACAACGCGCCGGCCGGCGCTTTCGTCGACGGGCGCATGATCCGCGGCATCCAGGAGCACCTCTTCGCGGTGCTGCGCGACATCCTCTACATACACGGCGAGGTGTACGAGGGCGGGAGCATCGAGCTCAGCGACTCGCAGGGCATCACCAACGCCGTGTACCGGATCCTGCGCAATGCGGGTGTCCTGCGGCCGCGGGTCCGGCCCGACATGGTCGTGTGCTGGGGCGGGCACTCGATCAGCCGTGAGGAATACGATTACACGAAGCGCGTGGGCTACGAGCTGGGCTTGCGTGGCCTGCAGGTCTGCACGGGTTGCGGCCCCGGTGCCATGAAGGGGCCAATGAAAGGCGCGACCATCGGTCACTCCAAGCAGCGCATCCGGGACGGTCGCTACGTGGGCCTCACCGAACCCGGCATCGTCGCCGCCGAACCGCCGAATGCGATCGTGAACCAGCTCGTGATCCTGCCGGACATCGAGAAGCGCCTCGAGGCCTTCGTCCGCATCGGGCACGGCATCGTCGTGTTTCCCGGTGGCGCCGGCACGGCGGAGGAAATCCTCTACCTGCTCGGCATCCTGCTCGACCCGGCCAACGAGGAGCAGCCTTTTCCCGTCGTATTCACGGGGCCGGAGGGCAGCGAAGAATATTTCGGCCGCATCGACGAGTTCCTCGCGGCCACGCTCGGCCCCGACGCGCGACGCTGCTACCGGATCATCGTCGACGACCAGGCCGAGGTCGCGCGCGAGATGCTGCGCGGCATGGACGCGGTGCGGGAGTACCGCCGGCGTACCAGCGATGCCTACAACTACAACTGGCTGCTGTCGGTCCCGCATGACCTGCAGCAGCCGTTCGAGCCGACCCACGCCGCCATGGCCGCGCTCGACCTGCGGCGCGGCATGCCGCCGCACAGGCTCGCCGCGCAGTTGCGGCGCGCCTTCTCGGGCATCGTCTCGGGGAACGTCAAGGAGCAGGGGATCCGCCTGATCGAGGAACACGGACCGTTCGAGCTGCACGGCGATTCCGCACTGCTGCGGTCGCTCGATGCCCTGCTCGCGTCCTTCGTGCGCCAGCGGCGCATGAAGATCAGCGGCGACTACCAGCCCTGCTATCGCGTCCTCAGCTGAGAGCAGGGTCGCGTTGCCGAAAGTGTGACCCAGTGCCGGACACCTGCGGCCACGCTGCCGTAGCGTGCTTCGAAGGCGAACGGTGTCACCCATGAGCGAGCATAAGGACGGGTCCGGACAGCGGGTTGAGGACGGCATGGACGTGCCGCCCGGAGTACCCGGAGCGGCCGGAAAGCGGTCCAGATTCGGCGCCGCGGCCGAGGGCTGGGAGGGATACAACAGCTGGCTCGACCGCGTCCGCCAGCAGCCGGGCGCGACCTCGCGGCAGGCGGTGATCTCGAAAGCCCTCTACAGCGTGTCCAGTTACAAGAACTGGGCCGACAAGGCCAAGGGCGCGTTCGACAAGCCCAAGTGACCCCCACGGACCGTGCCGGGCTATCATTGAGCAGAGCTCGGCCGGTTCACCCGACAGGACGTCCTGCCGACGAGCCGCCATGGAACGCTTCCTCAAGTGGATCGACGACATCGACGACCTGTTCGCCGTGATGCGCCTGCAGGCGGGGCCGCTGACCGTCAGCCTGCTGCTGTTCGCCCTGTTCGTGGCGGTCGTGGGCGCCGCCTTCGTGTTCGGTCCGCCCGACCTGCTCGCCGCTCCCTGAGGGCCGTCCGGTGAGCGGGCGCGGGCGGCCGGACCTGGCTGAGCTGCGCGCGCGCCTCACGGACGAGCAGTTCAGCGTCACGCAGCAGAAGGGCACGGAGCGGCCATTCAGCGGCCGTTACCTTCACAACCACGAGTCGGGCACCTACTCCTGCATCTGCTGCGGATCGGGCCTCTTCGCATCGGCGACGAAGTTCGATTCCGGATCCGGCTGGCCGTCGTTCTGGCTGCCGCTCGCCGGCGACCGGGTGCACGTGACTGTCGACACGAGTCACGGCATGATCCGACAGGAAGTCACCTGCGCGAACTGCGGCGCACACCTCGGGCACGTCTTCGACGACGGTCCGCGGCCATCGGGTTTGCGCTACTGCATCAATTCGGCGTCGCTCGGGTTCGAGGCGACCAGGGGAGAAAAGCAATGATCCGGACCTCGACGATGGCGCGTTTCCGGGTGGGCATGGCGGGTGTCCTGCTGGTTGTCGTGGCAGGCGTCGTCGCCTGCTCGGGCAGTCCGCCGAGCTCGCCCGCCAGTGCGTCGGCTGCTGCGGCGGTTGCGACACTCGAGACCTCGGACCTCGTCGTCGGTACCGGGGCGGAGGCGACCCCGGGCTCGCAGGTCGGCGTGCACTACACCGGCTGGCTGCTGGACCCGCAGGCGCCCGAGGGCAAGGGTCGCAAGTTCGACAGCTCCCGCGATGCGGGGCAGCCTTTTGCCTTCGTCCTCGGTGCCGGGCAGGTGATCAAAGGCTGGGACCAGGGGGTCGAGGGAATGAAGGTCGGTGGACAGCGCAGGCTCGTGATTCCGGCATCGCTTGCGTACGGCGATCGCGGCGCAGGTGGCGTGATACCGCCGGGTGCCACGCTCGTGTTCGACGTCGAGTTGCTGGCCGTCGCCGCGCCGCACTGACGAATAGGGGACATTCTCCTTATTCGCGCAATCCGCGAAAAGGAGAATGTCCCCTATTCCGCGACCGATGGGTTGAGCGAATAGGTTCCCGTGAGTCGCGCCTCGGCGAGTACGTGGCCCGCGATCGCCCGGCGCACCTCCGGTCCGGTGAAGGCCCCGTCCACGGGGCAGCGCGCGAGGTCGGTCGCGAACAGCACGAAGTGGTAGTGGTGCAGCAACGTGTCGTTCCACGGCGGGCACGGACCGTCGTAGCCGAAATACGGGCCATCCATCTCCGGGTCGCCGCTGAACCAGTTCGTGTAGTCGTTGATCCCCTGGCGCGAACCCACGGGGCCGGCCGGCGATTGCTTGCCGCGCGGCACGATGCCGTCCGAGCAGGCCCCCGCCGCTATTTCGTTGAGTCCCGGCGCGAGATCCACCATCGACCAGTGGAAGAAATCCGTGCGGGGCAGGTTCGCTGGCACGAGCCGGCCCTCCTTGTTGACGTCGTCGGGCCGTGTCGGCACGTCCGGATCGAAGCACAGGAGCACGAGGGAGCGTGCCGTGGACGGCACCCCGGTCCAGCGCAGGTGCGGATTGCGGTTACCGCTCATGCGCACGTGCTGCACGACATCCGGGGCACAGAACGCGAACTCCTCCGGGATCGGCTGCTGGTGACCGAAGCTCGACGACATGAGCTGCACGGGAGTCTCCTGAAGGACGGCGGGACAGCCGATTCTGGCACACTGGAGCGCATCCATTCACGGAGTCCCGCATGCGCCAGAATTTCCGGCCGCCCACGCCGCAGCGCGTGTCGATCGACGGTCCCGCAGGCGTGCTCGAAGCGCGCGTCGAAGACCCGGCGTCGGAGCCGTCGCCGCTCGCCGTCGGCGTCGTCTGTCACCCGCATCCCCTGTACGGCGGCACGCTGCAGAACAAGGTGGTCCATACACTGGCGCGCGCGATGCAGGAACTCGGCGTCCCGACGCTACGCTTCAATTTTCGCGGTGTCGCTGGAAGCGCGGGCGCCTACGACGGTGGCGCCGGCGAGATCGAGGATGCAGTTGCCGTGTGCGCGTGGGCGCGCAGCCGGTGGAATCAGGATGCCCTGTGGCTCGCGGGATTCTCGTTCGGGGCTGCTGTGGCGCTGCAGGCCGCTCCGTTCGTGCGGCCGCGGATGCTCGTGACGGTCGCGCCGCCGGTCGGCCGGTTGATCGTCACGCCGATTTCACCGCCCGGATGCCCGTGGCTGGTGGTGCAGGGAGACCGCGACGAGCTCGTCGATTGCGCTGCCGTGCGGGCCTGGGCCTCGGGCCAGCCGCAGCCACCGGTGATGCTGGTGCTGAACGATGCGGAGCATTTCTTCCACGGGCGGCTCGGTGAGCTGCGCGCGGGAGTCATCGACTTCCTGGGGACGGCGAGCGCCGTCTGAATCCGGTGCTCATGCAGCCGCGGGGATCGCGCTGCGCAGGATGAGCCGAGGCGGCGTTGCGCCGCCTCGGCAGCAAAACGGGTCGGCTCAGTTCACCATGCCCTTCAGGTTCTTGAGCGGCATCACGCGGACCTTCTTGCTGGCCGGCTTGGCCTTGAACATCATCTTCTGCCCCGTGAACGGATTGACGCCTTCGCGCGCCTTGGTGGCGGGCTTCTTGACGACCTTCATCTTCGCGAGACCCGGCAGCGTGAACAGGCCGTAGCCCTTCAGGCTCTTCTTGATCACGGGCCCGAGCGCCTCGAACACGGAGCCGACCTGCTTCTTCGACAGGCCCGTCTCCTTGGCGATCGCCGCAAGGATGTCGGACTTGGTCGGTGCAGAACTCTTCTTCGCCATGTATGTCTCCTGTGAGTGGATCGCGGGCCGCCGGGCCCCTGGAATCGACAGCGCGCGGAAAAATAACACAAGATAACGAGGTGTTTAAGCACTCCGGAGGCTTTTTTTCCGGCTCCGCGGCGTTCAACCCGCGAAGAACTCCCGCTTGAACTGCACCGAATACTTGCCTGACTGGTCGCCCGGAGCAGCGTCGATGTCGAACACGAGGATCTCGGCGCCGCTGATGCCGACCTCGCCGATGAAGTAGACGGACGTGCCTTCCGTGATGCGACGCATCGTCAGGTTCTTGAGCTGGCCGTTCAGGTTGTATGCCGTGGCGCTGACGGTGCCGTCCACCGGCGTCGTGCGGCCGTCGGCGCCCTTGCGCAGGAGCGAGACGTTCAGCATCACGCGGTTCGTGCTGCGTTCGATGCCGTAGGCGCGCGCGACGTCCGCCGTGAGTTCGTCGGTGCGCACCGCGTTGTAGTGCACCTGGAAATCGCCGAATTCCTGGAAGCTCGGTTCACTGGGCGCGGCTGTCTGTGCCTGGCCGGCCGGTTGGTTCCCCTGGCCGCAACCCGCGACCCCCACGGCGACGGAGGCGAGCAGCCACGGAAGGAAGCGCGTGACGCGAGTCGACATCGTCATATCCCCCAGAAAAAATGGCGCGCGGCTAGGAACTATAGTCCAAGCGCGCCACGCCTGCAGGACGGTATTGCGCCTCACTCGCAACCGAGGAGCGCCCGCAGCGGTGGGGTGAGTGCGCCGACGTCGCGGATCCGGACCCGCTTGTCCCGGCCCGCGAGTCCGCGCTCGATGCTCACGCGGGCGCGCGGCACGTCGAAGACAGCGGCCAGGAACTCGACGAGCGCGGCGTTCGCACGCCCGTCGACCGGTGGTGCCCCGAGCCGCACCCGGACCCGTTCGCCGCAGGTGCCGGCGAATCCGCTGTGCGCGGCCCGAGGCTGCACGCGGACGTCGAGGATCAGGCTGGAACCTTCGCGACGTCCCGCTGCCATGATCCGCGCGGTTCCTCAGTGAAGCAGGATCAGAAGGGCCTGCAGCCCGATCAGCACGAACAACGTGGAAAAATCGAGGCCGCCGATGGGCGGAACGACGCGACGCACGGGACCGAGCAGTGGCTCGCAGATCCTGGCGAGCAGCTGCGTCGCCGGGCTGTGGTTGCCGGGGGCGATCCAGCTGAGCAGCGCGTAGACCAGCACCGCGATCGAGTAGAACTGCAGCACAGTGATGCCAAGCGCGCGGAGGCCTTCCTCGAGGACGGCGCCCGGCAGGAGCCCGCCGCCCGCGATCACGCGCAGCAGCGCCGTGCCGGCAAACTGCACGAGCAGCAGGGCCGCGAACGAGGCCACGTCGACGCGTCCGGCCGGCTTCAGCACCTTGCGCAAAGGCATCACGACCGGATCCGTGAAGCGCAGGACCGCCTGGCCGAGAGGATTGCGGAAGTCCGCGCGCGCGAGCGGCATGACGGCCCGCAGCAGGAAGGCGAGCACCACCAGAGTGAGGAGTGCATTCAGTACGAAGAGAATCGCTGCCATGGTGTCATCCGCCGCCGAACTGGTCCGCGAGCGCCGCCGCGCGCTGCGTCGCCGCTGCTACCGCGCGGCCGAAAATACCACGCACGTCCGCGGTTTCCAGCACCTCGAGCGCGGCCGCGGTCGTGCCTCCCCGGGAGGTCACCTGTTCGCGCAGTCTGGACGGAGTCTCGGCGCTTTCGGCCGCCATGCGTCCCGCGCCGCGCGCCGTCTCGACGGCGAGCCGACGCGCCGTGTCCTGCGGCAGGCCGAGTTCCATGCCTGCTGCCTCGAGCGCCTCGGCCAGCAGAAAGAAGTAGGCCGGCCCACTGCCGGAAATCGCCGTCACGACGTCCATCTGTGCTTCCTCGTCCACCCACAGGGTGGCTCCGGCCGCGGACATGACGCGCTCGGCCGCCGCGCGCTCCGCCGGCTGCACGTCCGGGGCTGCATGCAGCGCCGTGACACCGGCGCCGATCAGGGCCGGGCGGTTGGGCATGGCACGCACGATCGGCGTCAACGGTCCGAGCCAGCGCGCGAGGTCGGGGATCCGGATGCCCGCTGCGACGGAGATCACCACGCGCCGTCGCGCGGCGAGCGCAGGTGCGGGGCCAAGTGCGACCGTCGCCATGTCCTGCGGCTTGACCGCCAGGACCACGACCTCGGCATCCCGGATCGCCGCGACGTTGTCCGCCGTGCAGCGCACGCCGAATTCCCCGACGAGGCGCGTGCGGGCCACCTCGAGGGGGTCTGCCACGATGATCGTGTCTGGTGGCACGCCGCCGGAGCGCAGGCCGCCCACGAGCCCGGTCGTCATGTGGCCGCCGCCGATGAAGGCGATCTGCATCGATGGGTCCTCCCTCAACTCAGGTTCGCGGGCCGAACACGGCCGTGCCGATCCGCACGATCGTCGCACCCTCTGCCACCGCGGACTCGAGGTCCGCGCTCATGCCCATGGACAGGGTATCGAGTGCGAGCCCGCCCAGGGCGAGCCCATCGCGCAGCGTCCGCAGGCGATGGAAGTAGCCGCGCTGGGTCGTCTCGTCGTCGGTCGGCGGGGGCATGCACATCAGGCCCCGCAGCCGCAGACGCGGGAGTCCCGCGACGATCTCGGCGAGGCGCGGCAGCTCCGACGGTACGACGCCGCCCTTGCCCGGTTCGTCCGCGAGCCTCACCTGCAGCAGCACCTCGAGGGGTGGGGCATGGTGCGGACGCTGGGCGCTCAGCCGCGCCGCGATGCGGTCCCGGTCGAGCGTGTGCAGCCAGGCGAAGCGGCAGGCGACGTCCCGCGTCTTGTTCGCCTGCAGGCGGCCGATGAAGTGCCAGGTGAGCGACTGGTCGGCGAGCGCGTCGATCTTCGCGAGGCCCTCCTGCACGTAGTTCTCGCCGAACTCCCGCTGACCCGCCGCGGCCAGTGCGCGCACCGCCGCGGCCGGCTGCTGCTTGCTGACTGCGAGCAGGCGCACCGTCGCGGGATCACGGCCTGCGCGGCGGGCGGCGGATTCGATGCGCGAGCGCACCGCGGCGAGGCGGTCGGGCCAGAATTGCGGAGCGGTTAACATATTGGGGCCCGATCCCCTGATCTATACTCCATGCGCCCGCGTGAACCGACCGGCTTCGTATCCGGCGCGCGGGCCCGAGGGACTCCGGGATGGCCGTCGACATCGCCCAGCTGCTTGCGTTCGCCGTCAAGAACAACGCGTCCGACCTGCATCTTTCGTCGGGCGTACCGCCGATGATCCGCGTCGATGGCGACATGAAGCGGATCAACATGCCACCGCTGACGCACAAGGAAGTGCACAGCATGGTCTACGACATCATGAATGACAAGCAACGGAAGGCGTACGAGGAGTTCTACGAGACGGACTTTTCCTTCGAGATTCCGAAGCTCGCGCGCTTCCGCGTCAACGCGTTCAACCAGAATCGCGGCGCCGCGGCGGTGTTCCGCAACATCCCGTCGGTCGTGCTGTCGCTCGACGACCTGAACGCGCCGAAGATCTTCAAGGACATCGCGATGCAGCCGCGCGGCTTGGTGCTCGTGACCGGGCCCACCGGGTCGGGCAAGTCGACCACGCTCGCCGCGATGATCAACTACATCAACGACAACCGTCCCGACCACATCATCACGATCGAGGACCCGATCGAGTTCGTGCACGAGTCGAAGCGCTGCCTCATCAACCAGCGCGAGGTGCACCGCGACACGCTGGGATTCAGCGAGGCGCTGCGCTCGGCGCTGCGCGAGGACCCCGACGTGATCCTGGTCGGCGAGATGCGCGATCTCGAGACCATCCGCCTCGCCCTCACGGGCGCCGAGACCGGCCACCTCGTGTTCGGCACGCTGCACACGAGCTCGGCGGCGAAGACCATCGACCGCATCGTCGACGTCTTTCCGGCGGCCGAAAAGGACATGGTGCGGGCGATGCTCTCCGAGTCGCTGCGCTCCGTCATCTCGCAGTCGCTGCTGAAGCGCATCGGCGGCGGGCGCATCGCGGCGCACGAGATCATGATCGGCACCCCGGCGATCCGCAACCTGATCCGCGAGGGCAAGATCGCGCAGATGTACTCGTCGATCCAGACCGGCCAGGCGGCGGGCATGCAGACCCTCGACCAGTGCCTCAAGGAACTGCTGCAGAAGGGCGTGATCACCAAGGAAGAGGCGCGCTTCCGCGCCCAGAACAAGGAGGATTTCTGACCCGCGGCCGGCCCTGAGCGGCACCCGGGAGGGAGAGAGATATGGATCGCGAACACGGCATCAAGTTCATGCAGGACCTCCTGCGCCGCATGGTCGAGCGCAACGGGTCCGACCTTTTCATCACCGCGGGCTTCCCGCCCGCCATCAAGATCGACGGCGAGATCAAGCCGCAGACCAACCAGGCGCTCACGCCCGAACAGGCGCAACTGCTGGTGCGGGCGATCATGAACGACCGCCAGACCAAGGAGTTCGATGCGACCAAGGAGTGCAACTTCGCGATCGCGCCGCCCGGCATCGGCCGTTTCCGCGTCAGCGCCTTCGTTCAGATGGGACTCACGGGCGCGGTGCTGCGCACCATCAACGTCAAGGTGCCGACCATCGACGAGCTCGAGCTGCCGCCGATCCTGAAGGAGATCGTGCTGTCGAAGCGCGGGCTGGTGATCGTCGTCGGCGCCACGGGCTCGGGCAAGTCGACCTCGCTCGCCGCGATGCTCGACTACCGCAACCAGAAGACCTGCGGCCACATCATCACGATCGAGGACCCGATCGAGTACGTGCACACCCACCGCAACTGCGTCGTGACGCAGCGCGAGGTCGGCGTCGACACCGAGAGCTGGCACATGGCGCTCAAGAACACGCTGCGCCAGGCGCCCGACGTGATCCTGATCGGCGAGATACGCGACCGCGATACCATGGAATACGGCATCCAGTTCGCCGAGACCGGCCACCTGGTGCTCGCGACCCTGCACGCCAACAGCGCCAACCAGGCGCTCGACCGCATCATCAACTTCTTCCCCGAGGACCGGCGCGAGCAGCTGCTGATGGACCTCTCGCTCAACATCCGCGCGATGGTCTCGCAGCGTCTCGTGCCGCGGGACGCCGGCAAGGGGCGCATCGCCGCGATGGAGATCATGCTCAACACGCCGCTCATCGCCGACCTGATCTTCAGGGGCGAGGTCACCGCCATCAAGGAGATCATGGCCAAGTCGAACCGGCTCGGCATGAAGACCTTCGACCAGGCCCTGTACGAGCTCTTCGAGTCCGGCGTGATCTCCTACGAGGAGGCCCTGCGGAACGCCGACTCGAAGAACGAGATCCGCCTCCGCATCAAGCTCGAGAGCAAGCGCTCCGACAAGGCGCACCTCGAGGAGACCGGGAAACTCAAGATCCTCGAGGAAGAGGAATAGGGACGGCGCCATGACGGCCACGG
This sequence comes from Steroidobacteraceae bacterium, assembly GCA_018059685.1. GTDB lineage: Bacteria > Pseudomonadota > Gammaproteobacteria > Steroidobacterales > Steroidobacteraceae > RPQJ01. Next base: position 21,731 of record JAGOXN010000012.1, read on the forward strand.
ATACCGACAGCACCCGCCCTCCGACGGATCGCGTCCTGAGCGACACGAGTTCCGGCGCGGGCACCGGCACGAATTTCGTGCTGAACACGCGCCCGCTGTTCAAACTGATGGTCGAGAAAAAGGCCTCCGACCTCTTCTTCACCTCGAATGCCCCGATCAAGATCAAGATCGAGGGCCAGATCATGCCGGTCAACCGGCAGGTCCTGACGGCCGACCAGGTGCGCCAGGCCGCCTACGGCCTGATGAACCAGGAGCAGGTCGACTACTTCCAGCAGGAACTCGAGATCGACTTCGCGGTCTCCGAGCCCGGCCTCGGGCGCTTCCGCGTGGCGGTCTTCCACCAGCGCGGCAATCCGGCGATGGTGCTGCGCTACATCACGGCGGACCTGCCGAAGATCGAGGACCTCGGGCTGCCGGAGATCATGAAGGAACTCGTCATGATCAAGCGCGGCCTGGTGCTCATGGTCGGCGCCACCGGCTCCGGCAAGTCCACCTCGCTCGCGGCGATGATCAATCACCGCAACGAGAACTCCTCCGACCACATCCTCACGGTCGAGGATCCGATCGAGTTCCTGCACGCGAACAAGAAGTCGATCGTGAACCAGCGCGAAGTCGGGCTCGACACCAAGTCGTTCCACCGCGCGCTGCGGAGCGCGATGCGCGCCGCGCCGGACGTGATCCTGATCGGCGAGATCCGCGACCGCGAGTCGATGGAATACGCGATCACCTTCGCGGGCACGGGGCACCTGTGCCTCGCGACGCTGCATGCGAACAACGCGGCCGAGACGCTCGACCGCATCATCAACATGTTCCCGCGCGACCAGCACTCGCAGATCTTCCTCGACCTGTCGCAGTACCTGAAGGCGATCGTTTCGCAGCGTCTCGTCATGGGCAAGAACGGCAAGCGCTGCGCCGCGATCGAGGTGCTGCTCAACACGCCCCACGTACAGGAACTCATCAAGAAGGGCGATGTGGTGGGCGTGAAGGAAGCGCTGATCCGCAGTGCCGAGAAGGGCATGCAGAGCTTCGACATCTCGCTGTACCAGCTCTATCTGGACGGCAAGGTCACGCTGGAGGAGGCGATCGCGAACGCCGACTCGCGCACGAATCTCGAGGCCAAGATCAACTTCGGCTGAGCAGGCCGCTGGCCGGGCACGTCGACGGGCCGCGGTACCTGGTGATTGGGCGCACAGGTGCGCAGCACTGGTCGGCTGTCATCACGTGCCGCAGCGGGAACATACGGCTCATCTCCGTTCGCCGATCTGGTCCTGAAGAGGTGGCCATGTATGAAGGCCAGGAAATTTGATGCCGATTTCGATAGCGGGAAGGACGTCAGCGCTGCCCTGGATCTCTCCAGGGCACGCAGACCCCTGCAGGAACAGAGGCGGGTCAATGTCGACTTCCCGGCCTGGATGATCGAGTCGCTGGACAGGGAAGCCGGGCGCCTGGGCGTCACGCGCCAGTCAATCATCAAGGTCTGGCTGGCTGAACGGCTTGAGCAAGCTGCTTCCGGCAAGTGATTCGAGCGGGCGCGGCGCAGGCCTGCTGCCCGGGCCATTCTCGTATGGCCGGCAATGGTCGAACGCCGACCTTTCCTCGTCAAGCTCCAAAGGAGGTCGCAGTGTGCCGCACGCTGGATGCTCCCGACCCGAAGAGGACGTTCGTCGCACTGCAAAGCAGGCGCTCAGCGTCTGAGCTGAGCGGTGTGCGAGACCTTCCTGATCGGTCCGACAGGCAAGGTCGCCGCCAGGAAGGTCTGGCCCAACCGGGCAGACCGGCGGCGGGGCTCCGCGCACATTGGGCGCGGCGATCGTCACCTCGCTTTGGGCGTCACTGCTTCCGAAGGACGCTGCCGAGTCCCATGTCGT
>JAGOXN010000121.1 GCA_018059685.1 Steroidobacteraceae bacterium
ACACCGTTCAACAGCAGGGCCCCGACGCGGTGCGCGAGGGTATTGGTCTTGCCGGTGCCGGCGCCGGCGATCACGAGCAGCGGCGTTGCCACGACGCCGCCGGGGCGCGCCTCCCCGTGGGTCGCCGCTTCGCGCTGCGCGGCGTTCAGGCGTTGCATCGAGTCGCTGGTCGGCATCAGGCCGCCACCATGGTGCCCGAGGAGACGCCTCACCTCACCATCTTCAGCAGCTTCGCCTTCCTGTCGCTGTACGGTGGATAGCGCAGCGGCGCGTCGAAGCGGAAGCTGCGGCGCATGACCGGCTTCATGTGGCTGAAGGTCTCGAACCCGTACCAGCCGGTGTAGCGCCCCATGCCACTGTTGCCGATCCCGCCGAACGGCAGCTCGGGCGAAACCATGAAGATCACGGCGTCGTTGATGCACACGCTCCCGGCGCTCAGCCGGTCGAGCACCGCCTCCTCGAGCGCCTTGCTCTTCGTGAAGACGTAGAGCGCGAGCGGCTTCGGGCGATCCGCCACGAACTTGATGGCGTGGTGCATCTCGTCGACCGTGATCACCGGCAGCACGGGGCCGAAGATTTCCTCCCGCATCAACTCCGAGTCGACCGGCGGATCGAGGACGATGGTCGGCTCGACGAAGCGGTTCGCGACGTCCACGCGCCCGCCGACGTGGACCTTCTGCCCCTCGAGCAGCTTCGCGAACCGCTCGGCGTGGCGCTCGCTCGCGATGCGACAATAGTCCGGGCTCCGAGCCGGGTCGTCCCCGTAGAATTCCCGGATCCGGCGCGCGAGCGCGTCCACGAACGGCGTCGCGACGTCGCGATGCACCAGCACGTGGTCCGGTGCGACGCAGGTCTGCCCGGCGTTGAGGAACTTCCCCCAGGCGATGCGCGATGCCGCCACCTCGATGTCGGCACTCTTGTCGATGAGGCAGGGACTCTTGCCGCCAAGTTCGAGCGTGACCGGAGTGAGGTGCTTCGCGGCGGCACCCATCACGATGCGCGCCACGCGCTCGTTGCCCGTGTAGAGGATGTGGTCGAAGCGCTGCTCGAGGAGTTCCGTCGTCTCCGGAATGCCGCCCTCGACGACTGCGAACGCGTCCGGGTCGAGGTAGCGCGGCAGGATGTTCGCCAGCGTGCTGGAGGTGTGGCGGGTGACCTCGGACGGTTTCATCACCACGCAGTTCCCCGCGGCGATCGCGCCGACCAGCGGTGCCATCACCATCGACAACGGGTAGTTCCATGGCGCGATGATCAGCACGACGCCCTTCGGCTCAGGCTGGATGTGGCTGCGACCGGGCTGGACCATGAGCGGCGTGCGAACGCGCACCGGTCGCATCCACGTATCGAGGTGCCTGATCGCGTACTTCGCCTCCGCCTCGACGAAGCTCAGCTCGGTGAGCATCGCCTCGAATGCGCTCTTGCCCAGGTCCAGGCGCAGCGCCTCGCCGAAATCCGCCTCGTGGTCACGCATCATCCGCGCGACCTCCTGGAGCTGCGCGAGCCGCCACTCGACCGGACGGGTCCTGCCGCCGTCGAAGGCCTGGCGCAATCGCTCAACGGTTGGAACGATGGTCGAGCCACTCATGACACTGCTCCGTCGGTACGGGGACACCGGGCCTCGCGAGGCCGGCGATGCGCGATCAACCGGGGATTGTGCATCGCACCTGCCGGCCGGTCCACCGCGAACGCACGCCGCCTGCACCGCCTCGGGCGACGCGAAGGCAGGCGCTATCATCCCCGTACACGCACTGCACCGGGACACCCATGGTCGAGGAAGTCCGCACCGTACACAAAGGTCGCGTCCTCACGCTGAATCTCGAGCGGGTGCGCCTGCCGAACGGGCGGTTAGCCGAACTCGAGATCGCCCATCATCCGGGCGGCTCCGCCGTGGTGGCGATCGATGCCGCGCAGCGGGTCTGCCTGCTGCGCCAGTTCCGTCACGCGGCCGGAGGCTGGCTGCTCGAGTTGCCCGCGGGAAAGCTCGATGGCGGGGAGCCGCCATTCGAGTGCGCGCGGCGCGAGCTTGCGGAGGAAGCCGGCGCGATTGCCGCGAACTGGCAGGATCTCGGCAGTTACCTGAGCTCGCCCGGGGTTCTGACCGAAGTCATCCACCTGTACCTTGCACGCGAGCTGACGCTCGTCGAGGCCGCGCCAGAAGAGCACGAGGTCTTCGAGGTGCAGTGGATACCACTGGCCGAGGCGGTCGCGATGGCGAACGACGGTCGCCTGCGCGATGGCAAGAGCATCGTCGGCGTCTACCGGGCGCACGAATTCCTCGCGCGTCCGCGTGCAGTTGCAGGTACGGGTGCAGATCGAGCGGCAGCAGACTGAGACACGGCCCAGGCCCGGACGTATTCATTCCGTGATGCCGGTCGCGGGTCGTTGGCTGCGGATTCTGTAACATCATCCGCGAAGTTCGGATGGCCTGGGAGGCCGCACCATGGCGAAGAATCCACGCGCCCGGCGCAACGAGCCGGCGTCCAAGGGTAACGAACCCGACGGCGCGGCCGGACAGTTCGGCGTGGACGACCGCGGCAACATGACCTGGCAATGGCGCGACGACGAGGACCTGCTGGCCGAGGACGCGGTCGGCCGGTACCAGCGCATGCAGGCACTCGTCAGCCCCGGCATGGAAGTCGTCGACGAGGAGCCGGGCGCGCCCCGGCCGCGACAGCTCGGGTCGAAGGCGCCCGGCACCGGACGGCCCGGCACGGGCTACAACCCGTACAACAGCGGTCCGCAGGTGCGTCGCAGTGCGCGCAAGAAGAAGGACCTGCGCAAGTTTTCCGAGTGGGTCGCCCTGCGCAACAAGCTCGAAGGCAAGGGCCGGAAGAAATAGCCTCCCGCGCTCAGCACCATTGCTGGGCGTGATGCAGCTTCGCGTGCCGGCCGAGCCGGTAGAACGAGCGCAGTTCGGCGAGCATCGCTTCCGGCCGCGCCCGCCGCCTCCGCAGGAATCGCTCTTCGAGCCGCCGACAGAACCCCGCCGCGAATCGGTGCGCCTCCTCGTAGCGCGACCGCTCGTCCGGCGACAGGTGCGGAAGGTAGGTCACTCGGCCGAACAGACGTTGGAAGAGTTCCGCCGGGAAACGACCCTCGCGCTGCGCGAGCGTGAGGCGCAGCGCGCTCGCGTACTTGTCCACCTCGGCCTGCAGTTCGAGCTCGAGCAGCGAGACCTTGCGATCCCGATTCGCGCTCCACACGAAGTAGTGGAAGTGACTGACGCCCTCGAGCGCCGTGCAGTAATCGGCGAGATTCTCCTCCGACAGCGCCACCAGCGGGCACCGCTCCGCGAGTCGCGCGAGCACGGCGCCATCGAGGTACAGGCCGAGTTCGACGCCGTCCTGCCCCTCCGCGACCAGCAGCTGCTCGTCCGTCGGCGGCTTCCCGGCCGCACCCTGCAGCGCCGCCGCCTGCGTCGCATCGGTGATCAGGAAGTCGCACACGTCGTGCTCCGCGGGCGCGTCGTACAGCGCGGCGAGGAGTCCCTGCAGTTCACGCAGCAACACCGCCCTGCTCCTGTGCTCAGTTCGGTGCACGGCCGACCGGCGCGAGGGTCGGGGTGACTCCGAGTTCCCGCAGCAGTCCGTGGGCGCGCGGACTGCCCGTCTTGAGCCAGGTCTCGTAGAGGCGCAGCACGTCCCGGTCGCTGTTGCGCCAGGACATCTCGGAGACATCGTTCAATGCATCCACCAGCCGCTGGAACTTTGCGGCGAGTTCCGCGAACACACCGGCCAGGGCGCGACCCCGCGTGCCGTGCGTGCAGCAATCGGCCAGCGTGCCGTAGGCGCGGCCGCCCATGGCGATGTGATAGTCGACGTCGACCAGCCGGCGCGCAAACCCGTGCGACAGGAATCCGGCGACGAACAGCGAGACGTCGCCGAGCCGCTGCAGCGTACGGCTGCGCTGGTCGCTGGATGGCGCATCCGCCGCATCCGCCAGCATGAGCGCGAGCGGCTTGAGGCGCGGGCCGTCCCGGGTCTGGTCGAACAGCGCATCGGACCGCGCGAACATGATGAGCACGTTCACCACGTAATGCTCGGTGTGGTCGTCGACCCCGACGTGCTGTCGCGCCAGCGCCTCGTGCACGGCGTCGCGGAAGAACTCCTGGAGGTTGCGGACGTCGATGGCAGGTGATGGCACCGGGTCGGAGTTCATGGCCCCCTCTCCTTCGACGGATGAATGGCAGCCCTCGACCCGGAGTGCTGACAGGGCCGGAGGCGAAGCGAAGCGTAGGAAGCGGGGGTGATGCAGCGAGCCGGATGGATCAGGCGATCCATGCCGCACGCTCGAGGGCGTTACGGAGGCACGACACCATGGCCCGAAGTTACCGAACCCCGGCGACGGCATGCAAGCCCCGAAGCGTGACGGATTGCGCAATTCTCCTGTCCCGGGCCTGCCGCTCGGGTAAATTGCAGGCGTCGATGGGGAGGATCATGTCCGATGCACGTGTACGGCATCGTCGGACGCAAGAATACCGGCAAGACGCACCTCGTGACCCGCCTCGTGCGGGCCGCGACGCAACGCGGCCTCGTCGTGTCGACCGTGAAGCACGCCCATCACGCGTTCGACGTCGACCAGCCCGGGAAGGACAGCTACCTGCACCGCGAGGCAGGAGCGACGGAGGTGATCGTGAGCTCCGCGCTGCGCTTCGCACTGCTGCACGAGAATCGTGGTGCGCCTGAGCCCGCACTGCCCGATCTGCTCGCGCGCCTGTCACCGTGCGACCTCGTCCTCGTCGAGGGATTCAAGGCCGGCACCCACCCGAAGCTCGAAGTCTATCGCTCGAACTGCGGACAGCCGCCGCTCGCTCGCGAGGATGCCACGATCGAGGCCATCGCCCTCGATGCTGCGAGCCACATCGAGACGAGCAGCGAGCGCCTGCCACTCGACGACACCGCGGCGGTGCTCGAGTTCATCCTGCGCCGCGTGGGTCTCGCCTAACAGAGGAGGTTCGCGAGTTCGTGCAGGGAGCGGATCGTGACCGAGGGTGGTTGCAGGCAGCCCGGCCACGGCTCGCCGCCGCGATTGAGCCAGACCGGCTCGATACCCGCCTGGCGTGCGCCCTGCACGTCGGCCACCGCGTCGTCGCCGACGTGCAGGACGTCTCCGGGACCGAGGCGCGCGCGCTCGAGCAGCATCGCGAAGATGCGCGGATCGGGTTTCAGCATGCCTGCCTCCCGCGCGGCCAGGCTCAGGTCGAAGTACTGCGCGAGACCGATGTCCGCGAGGCTCGCGTTGCCGTTGCTGATGGCGAGGAGGCGGAAGCAGCCGCGCAGCCGGGCGAGGGTCGGCAGCACGTCGTCGTACAGTACAACCTCGTTGCGCGCGCGGTAGAACACTTCGAAGGCTTCCCCGGCCATCGTCTCCGGACAGCCGGCCTCGCGCGCGTGCACGCGCAGCGCCTGCATCCTGAGCCACGTGAAGTCGTGGCGCATGGCCGGGTGCTCGACGGCCATGCGGGCGCGCATGTCGCGCATCGTCTCGAGCGTATGGCGCTCGAGTGCACGCGGATAGCGATCGGCGAGGAACGCGATCATCGCGTGCTCGGCGCGGATGATCACCGGCCCCACGTCCCATAGGGTATTGTCGAGGTCGAAGATGACGGCATGGACTGCACGCATCGCATCGTGGAGTCTACCGAAACCGGTGCGGCCACCGGACCGGTCATCGTCAAACCCCTGCCCGTGGGCGTCGAGGAGGCCAGACGTGCGCATTCCTGAATCGAGGCAAGCCATGCGCCGCAGCGTCGCGTCACTGATCGTCGCGGTCGCGCTCGCCGGCTGCGCGACGAATCCGGTCACCGGGCGCAAGGAGATCCAGATGGTCTCCGAGGCGCAGGAAGTCCAGATCGGGGAGCAGCAGTACGGTCCGGGGCGCCAGTCGCAGGGCGGCGACTACGTGACCGATCCCAGGGTCACCGAATACGTGCGGCAGGTCGGAAACCGGCTCGCGGCCGTCGCGGACCGCAAGCTGCCGTATGAGTTCGTCGTGCTGAACAATGGTGAACTGAACGCGTGGGCCCTGCCGGGCGGCAAGATCGCGATCAATCGCGGGTTGCTGCTCGAACTCGGGAACGAAGCCGAGCTCGCGGCCGTGCTCGGGCATGAGATCGTGCATGCCGCGGCCCGCCATGGCGCGCAGCAGCTCGAGAAGGGTCAGCTGATGCAGATCGGCGCAGCCGTCGCTTCGGTCGCGGCGGCCGCATACGGCGGTTCGGACCTCGGCCAGGTGGTCGGCCAGGGCGCCGTGATGGGCGCACAGCTGATGCAGGCGAAGTTCGGTCGCGATGACGAGCTCGAAGCCGACCGCTACGGCATGAAGTACATGAAGCTCGCAGGCTACGACCTGCAGGCCGCCGTCGCCCTGCAGGAGCTGTTCGTCCGCAAGTTCGCGGAGGGCAAGGAGCAGGACTGGATGACGGGATTGTTCGCGAGTCACCCGCCGTCGCAGGAGCGGGTCGATACGAATCGCCGGACCATGATGGAAATGGGCGGTCCCGGCGGCGAGCTCGGCGTCGAGCGCTACCAGGCAGCGATCGCCGGCCTGAAGCATGACGCGCCGGCCTACGACAAGTACGACCAGGCGCTTGCCGCGGCCAGCAGGAAGGACTACGCCGCGGCGCGCAGCCTCGCGAACCAGGCCGTGAAGCTCGAACCGCGCGAGTCGCGGTTCCACGGCCTGCTCGGCGACCTCGCGATGGCGCAGAAGAACCCACGCGCCGCGCTGCCGTACTACCAGAAGGCAGGCGAGCTCGACCCCGGCTACTTCAAGCCGAAGGTGCAGGCGGGAATCGTGCAGTACGAACTCGGTAATGAAGCGGCCGCGGAACCACTGCTCACGCAGAGCATGCAGTTGCTGCCGACGGCGCCCGGCGCGTACTACCTCGGTCGCCTGAACGAGGACCACGGCAATACCGCCGAGGCGGTCAAGCTCTACAAGATGGTGGCCGGTACCAGGTCGCCGTGGAGTCAGGACGCCATGGCGCATCTCGCGCGGCTGGACCTCGGGCAGAACCCGGAGACCTACCTCGCCATCGAGCCGCAACTCGACTCACAGGGGCAACTGTTGCTCACGATCGGCAATCGCACCTCGGTGCCGGTCACGGGCGTGAGCGTGCTGGTCGGTGTCGTCGATCAGTCGGGGCAGGTCGTGCGCGGACCCAGTCGCGTCGGCACCGGAAGCAAGGTGATTCCGCCTCAGAAGGCCGTGTCGCTGCCGACCGCACTCGGACCGTTCGCCACGACCGAGATTCTCCGCCACGTGAAATGGAAGGTCGAGGGAGCGAAGGCAGCCCAGTAATCGCGGGCGCCTCGATCGCCGCCGGCGCCTTCGGTCAACTGATCGCGCGATCCGAGAGAAACGTCCGCAACACCCGCGCCGTGTGCGACCTCGCGTGCGTCCGTGCCACCGCCTCCGGCGCGCCCTGGGCAACGACGCGCCCGCCGCCGGCGCCGCCCTCCGGTCCGAGGTCGACGAGCCAGTCCGCTTCGGCGATCACGTCGAGGTTGTGCTCGATCACGACGACGGTGTTGCCTGCATCCACGAGCCGGTGCAGCACCCGGAGCAGCTTCTCGACGTCCGCCATGTGCAGGCCGACGGTCGGCTCGTCGAGCACGTAGAGCGAGCCCTGTCCTTCGCGGAGTCGCGCGAGCTCCGTGACGAGCTTGATGCGCTGTGCCTCGCCGCCCGAGAGCGTCGGGCTCTGCTGCCCGAGCGTGAGATAGCCGAGCCCGACCTCCTGCAGCAGCTCGAGTGCGTGATGGATGCGCCGGTGCGCGGCGAAGAACTCCGCTGCGTCGTCCACGCTCATGGCGAGCACGTCACCGATGCTGCGGCCGCGATGCGTGATGGCGAGCGTCTCAC
>JAGOXN010000122.1 GCA_018059685.1 Steroidobacteraceae bacterium
ACCGCGCAGCCAGGCGACGTTCGTGGAGTGACCCGGACGGCGCCCGACGACAAGCGATCATCCCGCGGCATTCACCTCATCGGCCCGGCGGCACCAGGGAGTCAAGCAGCATGTCCTCGCCTGTCAAGACGCATTCACTGACCGGACGCGTCGCACTGGTCACCGGTGGAACCTCCGGCATCGGGGCCGCCACGGTGCGTGAATTCATCGCGCACGGCGCCAGGGTCGTGATCGCCGGCATCGAGGATGCAGCAGGCGCCGCCATGGTTCGGGAACTGTGCGCCGCCCACGGCGCCGATGCGGCCCGCTACGTCCACGCCGACGTCGCGGTGCAGGCCGAAGTCGCAGCCATGGTGACCGCTGCCGAACAGGCGCATGGCCGCCTCGACATCCTGGTGAACAACGCGGGCGTCGGCAATTTCGGCGAAACACCCGACCTCGCGCCGGAGCAGTGGGAGCGGGTGATGAGCATCAACCTGAACTCGATCTTCCTCGGATGCAAGTTCGCCATTCCCCTGATGCGGCGCCAGGGCGGCGGCGCCATCGTGAATGTCGCCTCCATTTCCGGCATGGCGGCCGATTACGGCTTGACCGCCTACGCCGCCTCCAAGGGCGCCGCCATCAACTACACTCGCGCGCTGGCGCTGGATCATGCCCGCGACCACATCCGGGTCAATGCCGTGTGCCCCGGCCTGATCGAAACGCCGCTCACGGCAGCGACGCTTGCGGTCCCGGCCGTCCGGGACGCCTGGTCGGCCAATGTGCCAATGAACCGTCCCGGCCGACCCGAGGAGATCGCGCGGCTGGTGCGCTTCCTCGCTTCGGACGACGCCAGCTACATGACCGGTGCGATCATCCCGGTGGATGGCGGCCTGACGGCCTGGACCGGCCAGCCCAATGCGGCCAGGCTCTTGGGCATGGCCTGAGCGCTGCGACCGGCACCGCGGACGATCCACTGGATACACCTGCAAATCCCGGATCATCGCCTGCTACGGAGGACAGTGACGTGACGAAGAACGAAACCCGACCCGACGGCGGCGAGTTGCTGGCACGGACCCTGAAGGCTGCCGGCGTGACGGAAATCTTCGCCCTGCACGGCGGTCACCTGGAGTGCTTCTGGCAAGGCTGCGTTCGCCACGGGCTGCGCCTGACGGACTTCCGCCACGAGGCATCTGCCGGGCACGCCGCCGACGCCTATGCGCGCACCACGGGCCGGCTTGGCGTCTGCGTGGTGACCTCGGGTCCGGGCTTCACCAACGCCATCACCGCGATCACCAATGCTTACCTGGACGGCGTGCCGGTGCTGTTCATCGTCAGCTCGCCGCCCCTGCGTGACGTCGAGACCAATCCCTTGCAGGGTGGCATCGACCAGGTGGCGATGGTGCTCCCCACCACCAAGTGGGCTCATCGCATCACCCACACCGAGCGTATTCCGGAGCTCGCCGCCCAGGCGGTGCGCACCTGCATGAACGGTCGCCCCGGACCCGTGCTGCTCGACGTGCCCATCGACGTGCTGCACATCCCGGTGCACGAGGCGCAGGTGCGCCCCGCCACGGGCCTGAACGTACGCACCACGCCCGCGCCGGCGCCGCATGACGTTGCGGCGATCATCGAGATGCTGAAGGCGGCGCAGCGCCCGGCGATCTTCGTCGGCAACGGTATCCGTTTCGCAGGAGCCGAGGGCGAACTGCGGCGCTTCGCCGAGGCTGCCCGCATCCCCGTGTTCTGCGGCGGTCATGGCTATGGTGCCTTGCCCTACGACCATCCCCTGTGGGGCAAGGACCTGGCACACCTCGGCGCACTCGGCATGATGGGGCAGCCGGGACTCGATGCGCTGCTGGTGGTGGGTGCGCGCCTCGGGATGTTCTCCGGTGGCCGCAGCGAAGCCATCGTGCCAAGCGGCATCCCGATCGCCCAGGTGGACCTGCATCCCGCCGAAATCGGGCGCCTGCGGGACGTGAAGATCCCGGTCCTGGCCGATGCGCGCGAAGCCTTGTGCGCGCTCGCCGACGCCGCACAGAAGACGGAATGGCCCGACCGGTCGGCCTGGGTTGCGACCGCGACCGGCATCAAGGCCATGGCCGGCGGCATGTTCGGGCCTGCGCAGCCGCAGCAGACGCCGGTACACCCGTACCACGCGATGGAAGCCCTGGCCGCAGCACTGCCCCGCGATGCGATCTACGTGCTCGATGGCGGCGAGACCTCGGCCTGGAGCCACATGGTGCTGAAGGCGGATGCGAGCTGCCAGATCATCGGTGCCGGCTACCACGGCGCCCTCGGTGTCGGCCCCGGCATGGCGGTCGGCGCGCAGATCGCGCATCCGGACAGGCGCGTGGTGCACATCACCGGCGACGGTGCCATGGGCTTCAACATCCAGGAATTCGACACCCAGGTACGCCACGCCCTGCCGGTGCTGACGGTGGTCTGCAACAATCAGCTGTGGGGCATGTCGGCGCATGGGCAGGATCTGATCTACAGCCGCGCGAAACGCGTCATGGTCGACCTCGCCGGCACCCGCTATGCCGACATCGCGCAGGCTTTCGGTTGCCACGCCGAGTGGGTGACGCGGCTCACCGAGCTGGCTCCGGCCGTGGCCCGTGCCCTGGCCGCCGGCAAGCCGGCCTGCATCGAAGTGATGATCGATCCGGAGGTGATGCACCCCACCATGCCCGCCATGGTCGGTGCCGACAATCCGGGACCGAACGAGATCATGATTCCCTACTACGACAACATCGTGATGGGCTGAAGTCATGAAGCAGGTGCAGGTATTCAACTGCGACGACGTGCGTCTCGTCGATGCGCCGGAACCTGAGTGCGGGCCTGACGACGTGCTGGTCGACGTTGCCGCCTGCGGCATCTGCGGCAGCGATTTCGGCTACATCCACAGCGGCGGACCGATGGGGCCAACCGGCCAGCCGATGCCCCTCGGTCACGAGTTCGCCGGTCGCATCACCGGGGTCGGCGCGCAGGTCGGCGCCTGGACCCTGGGCCAGGCGGTGGTGGTGAATCCACTGGCCGCGGCCAACATGATCGGCAACGGCGGTCCCGACGGGGCTTTCGCAGCGACGGTGCGGGTGAGGGCAGCGGAGACACCGGACACCCTGTACGCACTGCCTGAGTCGGTGCCTCTTGAGCGGGGCGCCCTCGCCGAGCCACTGGCGGTGGCCTTCCACGCCGTCCGGCAGGGGGCGGCGGGTGCGCAGACGCGGGCGGTCGTGCTGGGCGCAGGTCCCATCGGCCTGGGTTGCGTGATCGGCCTCAAGCGCGCCGGTGTGCGCGACGTGGTCGTACTCGACCGCGCAGCCCAACGGCGCGAGACTGCCTGCCGACTCGGCGCCGACGCCGCTTACGCGGAGTTGGACGACAGCTTCTGGCAGGCCCTGGTCGCGCGCCACGGCAGTGTGCCTTTCTACGGGATGCCCTTGCCGGCGACCGACCTGTTCATCGATTGCGCCGGTGCGCCGGCGCTGGTCGCAGCCGTGATCCAGCGCGCCGCCCCGCGCACGCGGCTGGAACTGGTGGCCGTTTACAAGCAGCCTGCGGCACTGGACCTGACGTTGGTGATGGCCAAGGAACTGAAGTTGCAGGGCGTATTTTCCTACGGCGACAGTTTTCCCGACGCCATCGACCACCTGGCGCGCCACGGCGATGCGATCGCCCCCTACGTCAGCCACCGCCTGCCGCTGTCCCGCTTCCATGAGGCGCTGGCATTGGCAGGTGATCCGGAGCGGGCCGCCAAAGTGCTGGTCATTCCCGATTGACCGTGGAGTGCGCAATCAGGCGACTGGCGGGAGCGAGCGCGGGCAGTCTCCGGGAATGAGATCGAAGAGTTCATTCGAGGCAAACGCACCATGAGCGGCAAGGGCCCTTTCCACGGCATTCGCATCATCGAACTGGCCAGTGCCCTGGCCGCGCCCGGTGCCACGGCCTTCCTGGCCGACCAGGGCGCCGACGTGATCAAGGTCGAGCCGCCCGGCATGGGCGACATCCTGCGCTACATGGGTGCGTCGCGAAACGGCGTGTCCAACCTGTTCCAGCACTACAACCGTGGCAAGCGTTCCCTGGCGCTGAACCTCAAGCACCCGGACGGACAGGCCATCGTCCGCCGGCTCGCGGCCGACGCCGACGTGCCGCTGCACAACTTCCGTCCCGGCGTCGCCGAGCGGCTGGGCATTGGTTACGAGTCATTGCGGAAACTTCGACCGGAGCTGGTCTATGTCGCGGTGACCGGTTTTGGCAATGAAGGACCCTATGCACAGAAATCCGCCTGGGACAACGTGGTCCAGGCATTCGCCGGCGTCGCTCATTCGCAGGCGGATGCCGAAACCGGCGAGCCGACCCCGTACTACCAGATCTTCGCCGACAAGGTGACCGCGCTGACCGCCGCGCAGGCCATCGGCGCCGCATTGTTCGCCCGCGAGCGCGGTGCGGGCGGCCAGGAAATCCGGTTGGCGATGATCGACGCGGTGGCTGCATTCCTCTGGCCGGACACCTGTGGTGGCGCGGCCTTCCTGGAGCGCGACGGCATTCTCGAAGGCCAGTCCCTCGCGAAGGGCAACCGGCTGGTCAGGTTTCGGGACGGCTGGGCGCAGATCGCGCCCACCGACGACGCGTCTTTCCTCGCAACCTGCCGCATTCTCGGCGAGCCCGTGGACGGCGATCCGCGCTTCGCGACCTTCCCGGCGCGCAACCAGAACGCGGGGGAGGTCCGCGCCCTGTTCGGTCGCCTCTACGCGCGTACCCGGGAAATGCCGGTGGACGCGACGCTCGCTCAGCTCGAGGCCGCGGACGTGCCCTGCGCCAAGGCCCTGCGGGTGGACGAGTTGCCCGGTCACCCCCAGTTCCAGGCCAACGGCCTGTTCGCCATCGCCGACCATCCCCGCGCAGGCCCGATCTGCGGCCCCAGGACTCCAGCTCGCTTCGGCGCGACGCCAGACGCGATCGGCCTCACGGCGCCCGCGCTCGGCGAGCACACCGAGCAGATTCTCGCCGAACTGGGCTGGGAGACGCCGGCGCCAGTGCTTCGCGAGCGTGGCGTGATCGCCTGAGGCGCGGCCCGGCCCGACACGACCGCAGCACGACCAGCAGCTTTTTCGCTCGAGTCTCCCCGAGGACGTCTCATGAAGTTGACCCATGCATTGATGCCCTGGCTTGCAGTGCTTGCCGTGGCTGCGCACGCTGCCGATGAACCAACGGCGCCGCCCCTGAAGCTGCCCGACTTTCCGGCACTGCCGGCAGCGACGCGGATCACCGCATCCACCGTCGGCGACATTACGTTTGCGACCCGTACGCCCTACGATTTCGACATCCTGCTGAGTCGCTACGCGAGCCTTCCCGAGCACCTCGGCATGGGTCGCATCTACCTGCCGGCAGGCGCCAGCGCCGGGAAACCGGTGCCGGCCGTCGTCGTCGTCCACGGCAGCGGCGGCATCACTCCCGGCCGCGAAAGCGAGTACGGCGCGCTGCTGGCCGCCAACGGCTACGCGGCCCTGGTCATCGACTATTACCGGCCGCGCGGTATCGTCGAGTCGACGCCGTACCTGGCCAAGACGCTCGGGGTCACCGAGTTCGATGCCGTGTCCGATGCCTACGCGGCGCTGCGTGTGCTCAATGCACATCCCGCCGTGGATTCGAAGCGCATCGCCATCATGGGCTTCTCCTACGGCGGTATGGCAACGCGCATCGCCCTCGACGCCCGGGTCAGGGCGGCCATTGCGCCCGACCTCGCGCCCTTTGCCGCGCACGTGGACTACTACGGTCCATGCTTTCAGGACTTCCACGTCGAGAAGACCACTGGCGCCCCGCTCCTGTCGCTGCGCGGTGGCGAGGACGCCAGCAACGACCTCGCTGCCTGCGCCGCGCGCGAGATCCAGTTGCGCGCGGCGGGTTCGGAAGTCAGCTCGGTGATCTACGCCCGGGCGGGGCATGCCTGGGAAGCACTTGCGCCCCGGGCCGTCGGCAAGAATCCGTACCTGTCGGGTTGCACCATGGATTACGACCCGGCCGGCTACGTCGCCGTCGGGGGCAAGGCCGTCATCCCGCCGGGCGCGGATCCCTCGCGGGAGAAGCGCGCACAACTGCGCATGAACAGCGGAGGTGCCATGGGTGACTGCGTCAAGGTCGGCTACATCGTGGGCCGGGATGACGCCACCCACGTGCAGTCGGACTACCAGATGCTGCAGTTCCTCCGCCGCACGCTGAACTGAACGGATGGAGTCCTACGGTGTCACGCCCCGGAGCCGCACCGGCTCGTAACGTGCACCGTGGCGCGCGATGGCCAGTTCCAGGCCGCGCAGCAGGCAGTTGCGCAATTCGCGTGGATCGATGACGTCGTCGTAGCCGAGGATGTTCGCCAGCTGGTAGGAGCCGCCGGCCTGTTCGGCGGCAATGCGGGCCTGGGTGGCGGCATCGAGCTTGGCGGACTCCGCCACGCTCGCCACGGGCATGGCGCCCAGCGTTACCGCAGGGAAGGCCAGCGACAAGGTCTGGTCATCGAACGGATTCATGGCCATGACGGATGAACCGAAGCCGAATGCCTTGCGCAGCGTGACGTGGAGCTTCGGCACCTGCAGCCGGTGCTGCGCCACGAACATGCGTGCCGCGTGGCGCAGGGTGCCGCGGCGTTCCGCGGCCGTGCCGCTCATCACACCGGGATTGTCGGCAAGAAAGATGACCGGCAGGTGGAAGGCGCCCGCGGCGTCCAGGAAGTGCGTCGCCTTGTCGGCGCCGTCCGCGTCGATGGTGCCCGCCATCACGCTCGGATCGTTGGCGACGATGGCGATGCCGTGTCCGCCCAGCCGTGCGAGGGCCGTGACGACACCGGAGCCGAACGCGGGCTGGATCTCGAGCAGGCTCCCGGCATCGGCCAGCAGGTCGAGAACGGGCCGCACCTTGTAGGGCTGGCGCGGGTTGGGGTCGATCAGGTCGAGGATGGGTTCCAGCATGCGCGGCGCCGTGTCGGGGCCGTCGCTGCGAGGTGGCGCCTGCCAAGCGTTCGATGGCAAGTAGCTGAGGTAGCGGCGAGCGAGTGCGATCGCAGCGTCGTCATCGTCGGCGAGGTTGTGCGCCACTCCGGATTCGACGATGTGGACCTGGGGGCCACCGAGCGCCTCCTTGGTGACGTCCTCACCGATGGCCGCCTTGACCAGGGGCGGGCCGGCGACGAACAGTGCAGCCTGCCGCGTCATCACCACGAAATCGGACAGCGGCGCGGTCAGCGCACCATGACCGGCGGAGGAACCCATCACCAGGCAGACGATCGGAACCTGGCCCGACAGTTCGGTCAGTCCCTGCAGGTCGTTGGGCCTGCGCCCGGCGTGAGTGTTGGTCAATCGATGCCCGGCACCCTCGAGCATGAAGACCAGCGGCACCCGCTCCTGTGCGGCGAGTTGCGCGAGACGGTAACGCTTGTCGGCGGCCGCGTCGCCGATCGAGCCGCCCAGCACCGTGAAGTCCTCCGCCGCTGCCAGGGCCGGGCGACCGTCCACGCGGCCGAAGCCCGCGATCAGTCCGTCGGCCGGTGCCGCATCACTGCCCGCGGCCGCAATGGTGCCGACGAGGCCGCCGATCTCGCAGAAGCTGCCGGGGTCGAACAGGCGGTCGATGCGCTGGCGCGCGTCCAGCTTGCCAGACTGGTGCTGGCGCGCGATCCGATCCGGACCGCCCATCGCCCGGGCTGCGGCTCGCCGGCGCTCGAGTTCGCCAAGAATCGGTTCCCATCGAGTCCTGCTGCTCATCGTGCCGCTCCTGCATTCATTGGTTCACCTGACCTGA
>JAGOXN010000123.1 GCA_018059685.1 Steroidobacteraceae bacterium
TCGGGCGCCCAGCGCCGGGCGAGTTCCTTGAGCGTGCTGACGTCGAGGTTCCGGTAGTGAAAGAACCTCTCCAGCGCAGGCATCTCTCTGGCGAGAAACCGCCGGTCCTGGCAGATGCTGTTGCCGCACATCGGCGAAGCCCCGGCCTGCGCGTGCTGGTGCAGGAACGCGAGAGTCCGCGCCTCGGCTTCGGCCGCGTTGACCCGACTCGCACGGACCCGCGCCAGCAGGCCGGAATCGCCGTGGGTCGTCCGGTTCCATTCGTCCATGGCGTCGAGCGTCGCGTCCGGCTGATGAACAGCCAGCACGGGCCCTTCCGCAACGACATCCAGGTTCGCGTCCGTTACCACGGTGGCAATCTCGATGATCCGGTCCCGGCCGGTATCGAGACCGGTCATTTCCAGGTCGATCCATACCAGATTATCCGCCCTGCTCGTCATATTTGTCGCGGATTCTAGCAAACGCTAAGCTGCGGTCCGGCCCGCAACGCATGCACTGGCTCACCCTCTCTTTCCTCGTCGCCCTGGCAGCCCAAGTCGTCGTGCGACTTTGGCTCGCGCGTCGCCAGGTCGATTATGTGAAAGCCCATCGTGACCGGGTCCCGGAGAGATTCTCCCCCGGCGTCACGGCCGCCGAACACGCCAGGGCCGCCGACTATGCTTCCGCAAGGCAACGGATCGCCATGGTCGAATCCATCGCAGATGCCTTGATTCTGTTGTGGCTCACGCTGGGCGGCGGCATTGTCCTCATCGGCGAACTCGCATCCGCGGCGGGTGCCTCACGGGTCGTGACCGGCACCCTGCACGTGGTCGCAGTCTTCGCAGTACTGGCGCTTCTTGCCCTGCCCTTCGGCATCCATCGGACTTTCGTCCTGGAACAGCGGTTCGGCTTCAATCGCACCGGTCCGGCCGTGTTCGTCGCCGACCAGGTCAAGGCCTGGACGCTGGGGCTCGCCCTCGGCGGGATGGCCACGGCCGCGGTCCTCTGGATCATGGCCGGCACGGGTTCGCGATGGTGGCTGGTTGCCTGGGGAGCCTGGCTGAGTTTCTCGCTCCTCGTCACCTGGGCCTGGCCACGCCTGATTGCGCCGCTCTTCAATACCTTCACGCCATTGCAGGATGCAGGGCTCCGGGCGCGCATCGATGCGCTGCTCGAGCGTTGCGGGTTCCACGCAAGGTCGGTGTTCATCATGGACGGGTCGCGCCGGTCCACCCATGGCAATGCGTATTTCACCGGCCTCGGCCGGGAGAAGCGCATCGTCTTCTTCGATACGCTGCTCGCGACGCTCACGCCGGTCCAGGTCGAGTCCGTCCTTGCCCACGAACTCGCGCATTTCAAACTCCGTCACGTGCCGCAGCGGCTGATCCTCGGCGCGATCACGAGCCTCGCGGGCTTCGCGCTGCTCGGCTGGCTCGCGGAACGGCCGTGGTTCTACACGTCTCTCGGCATACCGGAGCGCAGTGATTCCGCGGCACTGCTGCTGATCCTGCTCGTCTCGCCTGCTTTCACCTGGCTCGTGGCGCCGCTGCTCGCAGCGTGGTCGCGGCAGCACGAGTACCAGGCCGACGAATTCGCGGCGAGCCACAGCGATGCCCAGGCCCTCGCCGATGCACTCGTCCGCCTGTACCGGGACAACGCGAGCACGCTGACGCCCGATCCGGTCTATTCGGCGTTCTACGATTCCCACCCACCACCCACGGCGCGCATCGCGAGACTCGAGTCCCTGGCGCGGCGCAGTCCGGCGACGGTCGCCGCTCCGTGACCGATCGCGCGGTCGTGGGCTGCGTCGTGGAATCCTTCGGGCGGCGGCTCCTGGTCGCCTCGCCTGACGGTGCCCTCCTCCCCTGCAAGCTCCGTGGCCGCAGGCTCGAAGTCGTCGCGGGCGACGCCGTCCGGGTCGAGCGCCGCGCGGGCTGTGACGACTGGACCGTGGTCGAACGCCTGCCCCGGCGCAACGTGCTGAGCCGCAGCGACAGCCGCGGCCGCGAGGAGCTGATCGCCGCGAATCTCGATCAGATCGGCGTCGTCGTGTCGGCGCAGCCTGCCTGCGATCCCTACATCGTCGACCGCTACGTCGCCGGTGCCTGCCTGGCCGGTATCGAGCCACTGGTCGTAGTCAACAAGCGCGACCTGCCCGCGGCGGCCGGCGAACTCGACTACGTCGATGTCTTCCGGTCGATCGGGATCGCGACCTGCTCGGTCTCGGCACGCACCGGCGAAGGTCTCGCCGGATTCATCGACATGATGCGCGGCCGGCGCACCCTGCTCGCGGGGCAGTCGGGCGTGGGCAAGTCGTCGCTCCTCAATGCGATTGCTGGCGACGCGATCCGCAGCACCGGTCAGCTCTCCCCAGGATCCGGCGAGGGACGCCATACGACGGTATCGTCGGCGATCCTGCGATTGCCCTGGGGCGAAATCGCGGATTCGCCCGGGGTACGCGACTACGCCCCACCGGTCGTGCCGCTCAAGGAGGTGCAGCGGGGCTACAGGGAGATCACTGCCCTGTCCGGCGGATGCCGGTTCCTGGACTGCCTGCACCTGCGCGAACCGCACTGCGCGGTGCGGGCCGCAGTCGACGCCGGCACGGTGGACACGCGACGTCACGAAAGCTACCGGCGCCTCCTCAACCTCACGCGTCAGCTCGATGAGAAGCGCGGCTGGCAGGCCTGAGTCGGCCTTCAAGCCGGCCATTGCCCGCATCCGGCGCACGGGCCAGACGGCCTCCACACGCCGGCCGCGACGACCGCCCCTTCGTCCAGCGATCACCGCCGCGCCGCGGGCTGGTATCATGCCGCATTGCAAAGCCAGCGGGTTCGATAGAGAGGAGTCAGGCGCGTGCGCAGAATCATGGTGGGCGTCAAGCGCGTGGTGGACTACAACGTCCGCGTCCGCGTGAAGCCGGACAACACCGGCGTGGTGACCGACGGGGTCAAGATGAGCATCAACCCCTTCGACGAGATCGCGCTCGAGGAGGCCCTGCGCATCAAGGAGCGCGGACTCGTCGACGAGGTGCTCGCGGTGAGCATCGGCCCGGCGGACACCCAGCAGCAGCTGCGCACGGCTCTGGCCATGGGCGCGGATCGCGCGATCCTGGTACAGACGGATGCCTCGGTCGGGTCGCTCGCCGTGGCACGGGTGTTCCTCAAGCTCGTCGAAAAGGAACAGCCGACGCTGGTGCTGCTCGGCAAGCAGGCGATCGATGACGACAATGGCCAGACCGCACAGATGCTCGCCGCCCTGTGGGACCGGCCGCAGGCCGTCTCCTGCTCGAAGCTGGAGGTCGCAGACGGCAAGGCGACGGCGACGCGCGAGGTCGACACCGGCCTCGAGACGCTCGAAATCGACCTGCCCGCGGTCATCAGCGTCGACCTGCGCCTGAACGAGCCGCGCTACGTCAAGCTGCCGGATATCATGAAGGCGAAGAAGAAGCCGCTCGACACGATGGGTCTCGGCGACTTCGGCGTGGGCGAGACACCGGCATTCAAGACGGTCCGCGTGGATCCGCCGCCGCAGCGGCAGAAGGGCGTCATGGTGAAGGACGTCGGCGAACTCGTCGCCGCACTGAAGCAGAAGGGGTTGGCGTGATGAGCAGGATCCTGGTCGTTGCAGAGCATGACGGCACGAAGCTCAATCCAAGCACCGCCAAGTGCGTGAGCTGCGCCGCAAAGATCCCGGGTGCCGCGATCGACGTGCTGGTGCTCGCTGCCGACTCGGCCGCGGTCGCCGCGCAGGCCGTCGCAATCGCCGGTGTCGGAAAGGTGCTGGCCGTCGACAACCCGGCCAATGCGGAACCGCTGGCTGCCGTCCTTGCGCCACAGGTCGCGAAACTCGCGGCCGACTACACACACGTGCTTGGCCCGTCGACGACCTACGGTAAGGACCTCATGCCGCGCGTGGCGGCGCTGCTCGGCGTAGGCCAGGTGAGCGACATCATGGCGGTCGAGGGCGCCCACCGCTTCAGGCGTCCCATCTACGCAGGCAATGCCGTACAGACCGTCGACGCAGCCCCTGACGCCAAGCTCGTGGCTACGGTGCGTGTCGCCTCGTTCGAAGCGGCGGCATCGGGTGGCAGCGCGAGCGTGCAAGAGGTGGACCCGGCGGTTCCCGTCCCGACGCACACGCGCTTCATTTCGCGCTCGGCGGCGACCACCGGTCGTCCGGACCTGCAGTCCGCCGCACGCGTGGTCTCCGGTGGGCGCGCTCTCGGCAGCGCCGACGGGTTCAAGATCATCTACAGCCTGGCCGACAGGCTCGGTGCCGCAGTGGGCGCCTCCCGGGCCGCAGTGGACGCGGGCTACGTGCCGAACGACCTGCAGGTCGGGCAGACGGGCAAGATCATCGCTCCGGAGCTCTACATCGCCGTCGGTATTTCCGGCGCCATCCAGCACATGACCGGCATCAAGGATGCTCGCACGATCGTGGCCATCAACAAGGACAGCGAAGCCCCGATCTTCGAAGCCGCGGACATCGGGCTCGTCGGCGACCTGTTTACCATCGTTCCGGAACTCGAGAAGCAACTGGGCGGGTGAGCGCGGGCCAATCGCCGTGCTTCCGCACGAGCTCGCAAGGGCCCTGTGCGCGGCGCTGGACGCGCGCTGGATCGGGAGCCGGTGTTGCGCTCCACGGCTCCGCCAAGGAGCCGTGGCCGGCGTCAAAGCTGGCTCAGCACGTGCTCCGCGCTCGATACCTTGAATTCGCCCGGGCCCTCGACGAACAGGCCCTTGACCACGCCGTCGTCGGCCACGATCGCGAAGCGTTTGCCACGCATGCCCATGCCGAAGCCGGAGGCGTCCATCTCGAGCCCCAGGGCCCTGGCGTACTCGGCATTGCCGTCCGCAAGCATGAGGATCTTGTCCTCGACGTGCGAGGCTTTGCCCCATGCGTTCATCACGAACACGTCGTTGACGGCCATGCAGGCGATCGTGTCCACGCCCTTCGCCCGGATCGCATCGGCGTTCTGCACGAACCCCGGCAGGTGCTTCGCGTCGCAGGTCGGCGTGAATGCCCCCGGCACCGAGAACACGACGACCTTCCGGCCACCGAAGAGCTGTGCGGTCGAGATCTTCTGCGGGCCGTCCTTCGTCATCTGAGTCAGGGTGCCTGCAGGCAGCTTGTCGCCCACCTTGATGGTCATGATCGCGTTCCTCCCGGCTTCAGATTGGCCAGACAGCGATAGTACCAGCCACGCCAGCAGTTCGTCGCCGTGCCTTCGGTTCCCGCTGGCTCATCGCGCCTCGCGAGTGTGAAACACGCGCAGCACGTGAATGTTCGTCCCGTCGACCTCGTAGCGGATCTCGTACTTCGACACGAGCACCCGCCGCACTTCGCGGTCACCGAATCCCGGCACCTTCTCGCCAAGCCGCGGTTGGAGCGGAATCTTCCGCACGCGGTTCAGGATTGCCCGGACGGATCGCACGGCGGCCGACGGATCGACCGGTTCCAGGAACTCGTGGATCCGCTGCAGGTCCCCAAACGCCGCGAGCGTCCAATGCACCGCCATGGCGTCAGCCGGTTCGCTTCACCCGCGATCTCACCTTCCTGGTTCGACCGAGGCCCGCTGCCCACGCCTCGACCTGCGCATGATCGACGATCCGCCCCTTCGCCACCTCAGCGAGCGCCGCCAAGGTCTCGCGACGTCGTTCGGCAGCCAGGTCCACATAGGCCTCCACGGCCTCCTTGACCAGCCAACCACGTGGCCGATCCAACTGGCCGGCCAGCCCATCCAGCTTCTCGGCCAGATCCCTGGGCAAATGCGCCGTGACGACGCGTGTGCTCATCGTTCCAGTCACGCTCAATCAACTTGATTAAGAGCATAGTCCGACCGATCGGCGCGCGCAAATCGGGCTCGCTGCGCCGCTTCCACAGCGCATCCAGGAACGCTCAGGCCGCCGCCGGCCCCTGCGCGAAGCGCGGTGCGGAGCGCAGCCGTGCGTCGACCGACCGCAGCAGTCCATCCGTGGTTTCCCAGTCGATGCAGGCATCGGTCACCGACACGCCGTACTGCAGGTCGGCACGATCCGCGGGGATCGGCTGGTTGCCCCAGTGCAGGTTGCTCTCGAGCATGAGGCCCACGATCGAGCGATTGCCCTCGAGTATCTGGTTCGCGACGTTCTCGGCGACGAGCGACTGGAGCCCGGGGTCTTTGCTGGAATTGCCGTGGCTGCAGTCGACGACGATGCTGCCCGGCAGCCCGGCCCTCTCGAGTTCGCGCTCACAGAGCGCGATGCTCACCGAGTCGTAGTTCGGGCGACCGCTGCCGCCGCGCAGCACGATGTGGCCGTAGCGGTTGCCGCGCGTGCGGAACACCGCCGACTTGCCCTGCTGAGTGATGCCGAGGAAGTGGTGCGGATGACGCGCTGACTGCAGCGCATTGATCGCGACGGTGAGCGAGCCGTCCGTGCCGTTCTTGAAACCCACGGGCGTCGACAGTCCACTCGCCATCTCGCGGTGCGTCTGCGACTCGGTCGTGCGCGCCCCGATCGCGGTCCACGTGACGAGTTCGGAGAGGTACTGCGGCATGATCGGGTCGAGCGCCTCGGTGGCCGCGGGCATGCCGATGTCCGCGAGGAACAGCAGCAGTTCGCGCGCCTGCCGGATCCCCTTCTCGATGTGGAAGGAGTCGTCCATGTCGGGGTCATTGATGAGCCCCTTCCAGCCGATCGTGGTGCGCGGCTTCTCGAAATAGACCCGCATCAGCACCAGCATCGTCCCCGCGACGCGCTGCGCGAGCCCGTGCAGCCGCGTCGCATAATCGCGCGCCGCGACCGGGTCGTGGATCGAGCATGGCCCGACGACCAGGAACAACCGGGGATCCTCGCGATCGAGGATGCGCCGCAGCGCCGCCCGTGAGCGGTAGACGAAGTCCTCGCTCGCCGCGGGCAGCGGCAGCTCGCGCTTGATCTCCTCGGGCGTCGGCAGCAGCTCGCTCGCGAGGACGTTGATGTTCTGGAGGCGGTCGGTCATGGCTTGCGGGCCCGGGCTGGGACGGCCGCGTATGTTACACGGCACGCCGCCGCGTCGCCTCAGGCCGGGAAAACCCAGCCCGGCACGTGCCGCCAGCCCTTGAGCAGTTCGGCGTCGAGCGCACGCCAACCGGGCTCGAATGACTCGACCAGCTGCCAGAACCTGTCGGAATGGTTCATGTGCCGGCGGTGGCACAGCTCGTGGACCATCAGGTACCGCACGACCTCGGGCCGCTGGAACATCAGGCAGACGTTGAGGCTGATCGTGCCTGCGGCCGAGCAGCTGCCCCAGCGCGTGCGCTGCCGGCGCAGGATCATGCGCGCGAAACCGATGCCGATCTCGCCCGACGTGCGGCGCAGGCGTGCCTCGATCTCGGCCTGGGCCGAACGCGCGAGCCAGCGCAGCAGCGCCTGGCTCACCTGGCGGTCCGTGCCTGCGGGCGTGTGCACCCGGAGCACGCCGTCACCCCGGTCGGTCACGGACGAGCGGCGACCCGGCAGCAGTTCCACGCTCCAGCGCTGCCCGGTCAATGGCAAGGTCACCCGCTCCGGCCGCCGCTCCTGCACATTGGATGCGAGCAGCGCGAACTCGCGCGACCTGCGCTCGGCCCATTCGCGGTGGCGCGCGACGAAGCGTTCCACGGCCGGAATGCCGACACCCGGCGGCACCACGACTTCGACGCGCCCTCCAGGGAACACCCGCATCGAGAGGCGCCGCGCACGGCGACTGA
>JAGOXN010000124.1 GCA_018059685.1 Steroidobacteraceae bacterium
TCGATCTCGAGGAACTTCTGCATGGACGTGAGGAAGGCGTCGAATCCGAGCAGGACCAGCGCCACGAGGCCGATGGCTGCGATGCCTGCAAGGATCATGGGGACGGTGCGCCGCGGCTCCCGGACCCGGTCACGCTCGGCCTGGGCGCGGGCACGCTCCATCAGCAGGCGGCTCAGGTCGCCGGGCTCTTCGGGTGCGGACGTCACGCAGGTCGACCTCCAGAGTGCATGGTGTCCAGCTCGCACATGCGCCTTCGCCTCAGTTCCCTGCAGTGCTGCCAAGGAA
This sequence comes from Steroidobacteraceae bacterium, assembly GCA_018059685.1. GTDB lineage: Bacteria > Pseudomonadota > Gammaproteobacteria > Steroidobacterales > Steroidobacteraceae > RPQJ01. The sequence continues at coordinate 286 of JAGOXN010000124.1, forward strand.
CCGGCGGCCTGGGATGCAGCTTGGGATGCGTCTGCGGGGACGACCTTCTACCACAACCGGAGCATGCCGCCGGGGCCCCGTCCAACGGGAAGCGGTCCCGCGGTCACCGGGCATCCGCCCAGGGTGATTTTTTGATTTAAATGCGAATCGTTTGCATTCGTGTGGACAAACCGCTAGGATCGCGTCCGAAGGCCCCGATCATGTACATCTGCCTCTGCCACGGCATCTCCGAACAGCACCTGACCCGTGCGATCCAGGACGGTGCGCGCTCGTTCGAGCAGCTGCAGTCCTGCACAGGCGTCGCGACGTGCTGCGGTGCCTGCGAGCCCTGCGCACGCCAGATGCTCGACGAGAGGCTTGATTCCGTGCAGGCCGCGCCTCACGCTGCGTGACGCGGCGGGGCGCCGCCCCGTCTCCATCTTCCACCACCGGAGTCAATCGCCATGAAAGGCGACGCCGACGTCATCGCACACCTCAACAAGGCCCTCAAGAACGAGCTCACGGCGATCAACCAGTACTTCCTCCACGCGCGGATGCTGAAGAACTGGGGTCTCCACAAGCTCGGCGAGCAGGAACATCATGAGTCCGTCGACGAGATGAAGCACGCCGACAAGCTCATCGAGCGCATCCTGTTCCTCGAGGGCCTGCCAAACCTGCAGACCCTCGGCAAGCTGCTGATCGGCGAGGACGTGAAGGAAATCCTCGAGTGCGACCTCAAGCTCGAGCGGGCGGCGTATCCCGACCTCAAGGCAGCGATCAGCCACTGCGAGAAAGTCGGCGACTTCGTGAGCCGTGAGCTGTTCGAGGACATCATCGAGTCCGAGGAGGAGCACATCGACTTCATCGAGACGCAGCTCGACCTCATCGAGCGCGTAGGCCTGCAGAACTACTGCCAGTCGCAGATCAAGTAAGTAACCCCGCAGGGCGGGGCCTTCCGTTTACAGGGACGACCATCCCTGGAAACGGAGACCCGCCATGTTCCTGCGCCGCCCCGTCCTGCCTCGCCGCCTCGCCACGCTGGCAGGGGCCTTCGTCACGGCTGCCACCGTCATGCTTCCGGTCGCCCGCGGCGCGCCGCTCGCGCGCGTGGACGTCTATGACCGCGCGATGCAGCAGTCGCTCGAGATCCACCGTCATCGCGGCCGGCAGTACGTCGTCGGCCAGCCCGGCAACGAATATGCGATCCGGGTCCGCAATACCACCGACCGTCGCATCCTTGCCGTCGTGAGCGTCGACGGCGTGAACGTCGTGACCGGCGAGAGCGCCTCCCCGGACCAGTCGGGCTACGTCATCGAGCCCGGCGGCTACGTCAACATCGAAGGCTGGCGCAAGGGGCTGGACCGCACGGCGGCCTTCTACTTCACCGACCCGTCCGACTCCTACGCAGCGCGCACCGGCCGGCCCGACGACCTCGGCGTCATCGGCGTCGCGCTCTTCCGCGAGCGCGAGTACCTGCCGGACCACGAACACCGGAAGATCGCGCCACCCTATTCGTCCGGCCGGGCCGAGTCCGCGGCGAAGGATTCGGGGGCCAGTCGCGAGCACCCGGCAGCCGCGAGCGCGCCAGCGATGGAGGCGCAGATCGGCACCGGCCACGGACGCAGCGAATTCTCGCCGGTCGAACGCGTGCAGTTCGAGCGAGCGCGCAGCCGCCCGGACCAGCGCGTCGCGATTCGCTACGACCGCCGCGAGAACCTGGTTGCGATGGGCGTCCTGGCGCGGCGCGACTATGGGTGGCGCGAACCTGATCCGTTCCCTGGTTCGCCCGGCTTCGTACCCGACCCCTGAAGCGCGAGCTGCCGCGCATGACGAGCATTGCCGCCCGAATCGGGTCCGCCGATACTGCGCGCCGCATGGGCGCCACCGAGGCCGGCAGTACCGACGACAGCGACGAAGCGCTGATGCTCGCCTATGCGCGCGGCGATGCGATTGCGTTCGAGCGTCTCTACCGGCGACACAAGGGTCCGACTTACCGTTACCTGCTGCGCCACACCGCACAGCCCGCCGTGGCCGACGAACTGCAACAGGACGTGTGGATGAAGGTAGTGCATGTACGCGAGCGATACGCTCCGGATGCGCGTTTCACGACCTGGCTCTACACGCTCGCCCGCAACCGGCTGATCGATCACTGGCGATCGCAGCGTGGCGTGCACGTGACGTCGCTCGACGACGAGTCGGTCTCGGAGCGCCTGCTGGACGAGCTCGCCCCGACGGCGGGTGGCGGCGGCAGCGATCCGCTCGCGCTCACGATCGAGATGCAGCTCGGGCAGCGGCTGCGCGCGGCGGTCGCCGGACTCCCGGGCGCGCAGCGGGACGCGTTCCTGCTGCACGTCGAGGCCGGCCTCGCACTCGACGAGATCGCCCATGTCGCGGCAACTCCGGTCGAGACGATCAAGAGCCGCCTGCGATACGCCTATGGCAAGTTGCGAGGCGCCCTGGAGGACCTGCGATGAACACCGGGTCGCAGAACGAGCGGTTCGAGGCGGACGACCCGGTCGACCGGGCCTGGCACGGGACGTCGGTGGAGGAACCGCCGCCCCAGATCGACGCAGCGATCATCGAGGCGGCCCGCACGGAGGCTGCGCGTGCGCGGCAGGTCACGCCCACGGGCACCGCTGCGCGTGTACGCCGCAACGGCGAGTGGTGGCTTCGTTGGCAGCCGCTCGCCGCGGCGGCTGCAGTCGCCGGCCTGGCCTTCGTGCTCGTGCAGACGATCCCGCGCGATCGCGACGTGACTCCGCCCCTGTCGCACGAGCGGGCCCGGCCGCGGGCTCCGGTCGCACCGCCACGGGCCGAGCGGGATGCGATGCCCGCAGCACCCATCGCGCCGCCACGGGCCGAGCAGGATGCAACCTCCGCAGCACCCGTCGAGTCGCAAGCCGAGATGCCGTCGGCCACCGTGCAGGCCCCGGTCGCTGGCAAGGACCGTTCCGAGGCTTACGAGAACCAGGCACGCTCGAGCGCCAAGGGCGCGGCCGAGAGCGTCGAGGGCCGCGGCGCGGAAACCTTCCCTGCGGCCGACCGGTGGGCCGCGAAGATCGAGGCGCTCGCCGAGGCCGGCGAGTACGCCGCGGCCGCCCGGGAATTGCGTGCATTCCGCGACGCGTATGGTCGCGAGGAAGCCGATCGAGAATTGTCGGAGGAACTCCGTGCGTGGGCTTCGTCGGTGGAGTGAACGGCTCCCCGGCAGGCAAGGATTCGTCGTGTCCCTGCGTCGCCGAGCCTCAGTCCGGCCCGGAAACCTTGAGCCGGAATCTGTCCATGTTCCGTCGCTTGTCGTCCGCCCAGCGAGACTTGCCGTGCTCATTCAGGTGCACCAGTACCGCGTCGCACAGGGCCATGCAATCGCCCTGCTGGAACAGGCCCTGCGCGAGCGTCAGGGACGTGTTGCCGCACTTCAACACGCCCACGCCCACCTCGAATGCACCGGGGTAGTTGGCCTCGCGGACGTAGTCGATCGCGACCCGCGCGACCAGCACGCGGTCGGCCGGGTCTCCATATTGCGTCCGGTGCAGGAGTTCCCGCAGACCCGCGCTGCGGCTTTCCTCGAAGTACTGCGCCACGGCGACGTTGTTGATGTGGGCGGCCGCGTCCATGTCCGCGAAACGGGCCAGGATGGGAACGACGATCGGGTAGTTGGCGAGCGTGCGCCGGGCGGGGTCGTTGCGTGGCATGCGTGGCTCCGGTCGTCGATGGGCCTGTATTCTGCCTCAGCAGAATCGTCCGGCCGTCCAGTCCTGGTCTGCTCCGCTCGCGATTCGGGTGTGCATCGCGGACGCGTTCAGAACTGCCAGGAATGAGCCCCTGCCCCGCGGACATTGGACGCCCTGGCCAGAGCGGGACCATCCTGCGCCATGCGTCGCACGAAGCACACGACGATCCACGACCTCGTCGCCGAGGCGCGGTCGAGGATCCGCGAAATCACGGCGGCCGACCTGGTCGAACTGCAACGTGCCGGCAGTCCGGTCGTGGACATTCGCGAGCCCGACGAGTTCGCGGACGGCCACATCCCCGGCGCGGTCAATATTCCGCGCGGCCTGCTCGAGTTCGAGGTGGACGGCCACCCGGCGGTCAATTACCAGACGGCAGAAGCCCTCTCGCATCGCGAGCGACCGGTCGTGCTGTATTGCCTGAGCGGCGGCCGCTCGGCGCTGGCCGCCGAGGCCCTGAAACGGCTGGGCTTCGCGAGCCCGGTCTCGCTCGCCGGCGGCATCCTCCATTGGGCCGACGCCGGGCACGCGGTCGTAACGCCCTCGCCGCTGGAAAGCGCAACGGCACCGCCCGGCACTCCGGTTGCCGGCGTCAGCGGGTCGCTCGCTACCTGCTGCTGAGCGCCGCCTGACCTTCGCGTAGCACAGCAGCTACCGCTCGCGGACCAGCGCGAGCAGCGCATCCCCGTAGCGTTCGAGCTTGCGGGCTCCGATCCCGGGGATACCGGCCAGCGCGTCGGTGTCGCGCGGCTGGCGCGTGGCGATTTCCGCCAGGGTCGCATCGTGCAGGACGACGTAGGCAGGCAGCCCGAGCCGCTTCGCCTCGGCGGTTCGCCAGGCCTTCAGGCGCGCCAGGCGGTCGCCGCTGGCCCGCGCACCTTCACCCGGTGCTGCATCGGCTGCTCTCGCTGGCCCATCCGGCGCGGGCGACGACCCCGTCGTCGATCGCACGCGCCTGGCGCGTAGCTTGCGCGGCCCGCCGCGCCGCATCTCGACCCGTTGCTCGCCCCGCAGCACCGCCCGGCTGGCCTCGGTCAGTTGCAGGGCACCGTACGCATCATGGGCCACCTTTACGAGACCGAGCGCGACCAGCTGGCGGAAGACGTCACGCCAAGTGGACTCCTCGAAGTCCGCCCCGATGCCGAACACGCCGAGACGCTGGTGAGCCCAGCGCTGCACGCGCTCGGTCTCCTTGCCCCGCAACACGTCGATCACGTGCACGGCGCCGAAGCGCTGTCCCGTGCGGTAGATCGCGGACAAGGCCTTCTGCGCCGCGACGCTCGCGTCCCAGGTCTCGGGCGGTTCGAGACAGGTGTCGCAGTTGCCACAGGGGCCGAGGGTCTCGCCGAAATAAGCGAGCAGGCGTACGCGCCGGCATTGCGCCGTCTCGCACAGACCGAGCAGTGCATCGAGCTTCGCCGTGGCGATGCGCTTGAATTCGTCGTTCGCTTCGGACACCTCGATCAGGCGCCGCTGCTGTACGACGTCACCGAGACCGTAGACCATCCAGGCCTCCGCAGGCAGCCCGTCGCGCCCGGCCCGGCCCGTCTCCTGGTAATAGCCCTCGATGCTCTTCGGCAGATCGAGGTGCGCGACGAAACGCACATCGGGCTTGTCGATGCCCATGCCGAAGGCGATCGTCGCGACGATCACGACCCCGTCCTCGCGCTGGAACCGCGACTGGTGCGCAGCGCGCGTCCCCGTATCGAGTCCGGCGTGGTACGGAAGCGCCCTCACCCCGTGCGACGCGAGCCACGCGGCGGTCTCGTCGACCCGCCTGCGCGACAGGCAGTAGACGATGCCCGCCTCGCCCGGGTGCCGCTCGCGCACGAAGTCGAGCAGCTGCGCGCGCGCATCGCGCTTGCCCGTGATGGTGTATCGGATGTTCGGGCGGTCGAAACTCGACACGAACACGCGCGCATCCGCAAGGGCGAGGCGCTCGACGATCTCGGCGCGCGTCTGCGGATCGGCGGTCGCAGTCACCGCGATGCGCGGGACCTGCGGGTAGCGCTCGTGCAGGACCGAGAGCTGCAGGTACTCCGGGCGGAAGTCGTGACCCCACTGCGAGACGCAATGCGCCTCGTCGATGGCGAACAGGGCGAGCGACGCCCGGTCGAGCAACTCGAGGCAGCGGGGCGTCACGAGGCGCTCGGGCGCCACATACAGCAGATCGAGATCCCCAGCCACGAGGTCGCGCTCGACGGCCCGCGCCGTGGCCGCATCCAGCGTCGAGTTCAGGAACGCGGCGCGGACACCAAGCTGCCCGAGTGCGGCGACCTGGTCCTGCATCAGCGCGATGAGCGGCGAGACGACGATGCCCGTCCCGTGCCGGACCAGCGCCGGGAGCTGATAGCAGAGCGACTTGCCGCCACCCGTCGGCATCAAGACCAGTGCGTCACCGCCGGCGATGACGTACTCGACGATGGCGCGTTGGGCGCCGTGGAAGTCCGCGTGGCCAAAGACCCGGCGCAGTACTTCGAGTGGTGACGGGTCGGCGAGTTGCAGGGTCGGTCGCTCCGGGGTCCGCAATGGTACTCGAACAGCCGGCGCCTGCGGATACCGCGTAGGCGCGCACGTACCCGCCGCGATTACCTTTCCGGATGGAACCGCCGGAGCATACTGGTCTGGCCGGTTTCGCACCGACACACGGCATCCGAGCCCGGAGCAGGATCCGATCCATGCCGCAGCAACGGCCCCGACACCCGCTTCCGCCACCAATTGCCGACTGGTTCCCGCGCGGCATGGCGCTGCTGCGCGATCCGAGCCTGAACAAAGGCACGGCGTTCACGGAACAGGAGCGCGACGCGCTCGGGCTCCGCGGCCTGCTGCCGCCGCACGTCTGCACCATGGAGGACCAGATGGCGCGCGTCCTCGAGAACTTCCGACGTCTCGAGTCACCGCTGTCGAAATACCTTCTGCTCGAGTCGCTGCACGACCGGAACGAGACACTCTTCTTCCGCGTGATCATCGAGAATCCCGACGAGATGATGCCGATCATCTACACGCCGACGGTCGGCGTCGCGTGCCAGCAGTTCGGCCACATCTATCGCCGACCGCGCGGGCTCTTCGTCTCGGCCTCCGATCGCGGCCGGATCGCGCAGGTGATGCGCAACTGGCCCTACCGCGAGGCCGCGATGATCGTCGTCACCGATGGCGAACGGATCCTCGGCCTCGGCGACCTCGGCGCGAACGGCATGGGGATCCCGATCGGCAAGCTCGCCCTCTACACGGCGTGCGCCGGCCTGCACCCGCGCCGCTGCCTGCCCGTCATGCTCGACGTGGGCAGCAACAACGAGGACCTGCTCGCCGACCCACTGTACCTCGGCCTCAGGCAGAGGCGCCTCGCGGGCGACGCGCTCGACGAGATCGTCGATGAGTTCATCGAAGCGGCAGGGCAGGTCTTCCCGGGAGTGGTCGTCCAGTTCGAGGACCTCGCGAGCCACAACGCGTTCCGGCTGCTGCGCAGGTACCGCGACACGGTCTGCTGCTTCAACGACGACATCCAGGGCACGGCTGCGGTCGCTGTGGCCGGCATACTCTCGGCGCTGCTCGCCACGGGGCAGGCGATGTCGCAGCAGACCTTCCTGTGTCTCGGTGCGGGCGAGGCGGCCACTGGCATCTCGAACCTGCTCTGCGCCGCGATGGTCGACGATGGCCTGCGCGAGTCGGAGG
>JAGOXN010000125.1 GCA_018059685.1 Steroidobacteraceae bacterium
GCCCGATGAGCTGCCTGCTCGTCGACGTCGGCAACACGCGCGTCAAGTGGGCCACGAGCGACGGCCGCCGACTCGCAACGAGCCGGTCGGCGGCATACGCGGAGTGGTCGGCGGAGGACTGGCGCGAGACGCTGCTGGGTGAATGCCGGTTCGAGCGCGTGCTCGTCGCGTCGGTGGCGCGCGGCGAGGCCGTGGATCGGCTGCGCATGGCGGTGCGCGTGGCGACCGGCCGCGAGGCAGAGTTCGTCGCGAGTACCCGTGAGGCGGCCGGTGTCCGCAATGCCTACCGTGATCCCGTACAACTCGGCGTCGATCGCTGGCTCGCGGTCGTTGCCGCGCACCACGATCCGGGTGGGGCCTGCTGCGTCGTGGATGTCGGAACCGCCGCCACCGTCGACGCCGTGCGGGGTGATGGCCAGCATCTCGGCGGATTCATCGTGCCGGGCCCCGACCTGATGGTCGGTTCGCTGCTGCACGGAACCAGTGATCTCGCCGTGCGCAGCGCCTCGAGCGAGCCGGGTGCCGCAGCGTATTTCGCCGACAATACGCGCGACGCGATCCACCGCGGCTGCCGGCTCGCGCTCGCGTCCCTGGTCGATCGCAGCGTCGCGGATCTCGGTAGGCTGCTCGGCACGCTGCCGCACCTGCTGCTGACAGGCGGCGCCGCGGGTGAAATCCAGCCGCACCTCCGATCGTCGTTCACTCTGGACCCGGATCTCGTGCTGCGCGGACTGGCGGTGGTAAGTACGTGTTCGGATACACCCGGCGGAACTGCGGGGCCGGATCCGCACTCGAAACAGGCTGGTGAGACAGGTCAGTGAGGTCGTGTATGATCCGGCGGGCAGCAAGGCGCCGGACAGCCGGTGCCAACGTGGCTACCTGCCAGGAGAATAGTCAATGAAAATCAGTGGGTTATCGATCGTCATCACACTTGCAGCCGGACTCGCGGGCTACAGCGGCGGCGCTCTGGCCGATGCGGCCGCCGGCAAGGCGACGTTCACCGACGTCTGTGCCGAGTGTCACGAGACCGCCGATTTCGAGGGCGAGGATGCGAAGGAGGTCGGCGACTCGATCAGGAAGATCGTCGCGGGCCAGATGAAGCACAAGAAGGCCCTGAAGCTGACCGATCAACAGATCGCCGACGTCGCGGCCTTCATGGTTGCGGGTGGCGGGTAAGCACGGTTTCGGTTCGAGTTCACGATTCGCGAGGAGTCAGCGATGAAGATGCAGCGTGCAGTTGTCCTGGCCGTGGCCGCGCTCGGCGTGGCCGGGTGGAACATGAGTGCCAGCGCAGACGCCGCGGCCGGCAAGGCGAAGTTTGCGGCCGTGTGTGGTGAATGCCACGAGGCCTCCGATTTCGAAGGCGAGGACGCCAAGGCGCTCGCCGACTCGATCGGCAAGATGGCCGCCGGCCAGATGAAGCACAAGTCGGCGATCAAGTTGACTCCGCAGGAGATCACCGACGTCGCCGCCTACATGGCAGGCGGCGGCAAGTAAGCGTCCGCCAGGTGATTTCGGAGCAGGGCCCACCCATCCCGGGGCGGGCCCTGCTTTTTTGATCCGGCAACCGGGTGGACCGGCGTTTCGCGAGCCCACGTGCGCGTACTGTTCCTGTCGCTGCTGCTCGCCAACATCCTGTTCCTCGCCTGGGGACGCTGGATCGCGCCCCCGTCCGAGCCGGTGGGCCATGCGACCCAGGCGAGCCCGGGCGCCAGCCAGATCCGCCTGTTGCGTGAAGCCCCGCTCGGCCGGGAACTCGCCGCGGCGTCGTCCACGACCCCCGGTGGACCCGCTGTCGCCTGCGTGAGCGCGGGTCCGTACCTCGGTCGCGCGGCCGCGGAACAGGCCGCGGCGCGTCTGCAGGGTCTCGGCTACACCTCGCGACTGCGCGCCGCCCGCGACGAGGTCTGGATCGGTCAATGGGTCCGGGTCGCCGACCTCGCGACGCCGCAGGACGTGACCAATGCACTCGCGACGCTGCGTACGGCCGGTATCGGCGACGCATACGTGCTGCAGGACGAGGCGCCCGGCAGTGTCATTTCGCTGGGGGTCTTCGGCGACCACGAGGGCGCTGAGCAGGTCGCGGCGATCGCGCGCCAGGCGGGCTTCACGCCCGAAGTCGTCGACCGCTTCCGCACCGCCGACGTGGTCTGGATCGACATCGACCGGCAGGCCAATGCCGGCCTGCCGGATCTCGAGGACCTGCGCGGTGGCGAACCGTCCGCGGGAAGGCTCGAATTGAAAGCCTGTCCCGCCGGCGCCTGAGCAACCCGGGGTTGTGACGGCCTGCTGAGCGCCGGGCGGTGCCGGCGGTTAGAATCGCTGCTTGCCTGCTGGCATAGCTCAGTTGGTAGAGCAGCCGCCTTGTAAGCGGCAGGTCGGGGGTTCAAGTCCCTCTGCCAGCACCACCGCCGCCGCGCGGCAGACCCAGGAGGACGATGACCATGGCATTGTGGAAAGACCCTTCGGCCAAGGAATCCGGCAGCGGGACCGAGGCCGTTCCTGCCAGCAGCGAGCCTGCCGCCAAGGCCCCGGAGCGGGCGCCTGGGGCGCCGCTCGCCGCCGTCGGCGAGGCACAGCGTCGCGCGGCCCCGAGCGGCTCAGCCAAGGAGTCACTGATTGCCGCCGACGTCACCATCGAGGGGAAGATCGAGGGCGCCGGCCACGTCCGGATCGCCGGCCGCTTCAAGGGTGACGTGAACGTGGAGGGCAACGTGACCGTCGAGCCGGGCGCCCACGTGACCGGCCAGATCAACGCGGCCACCGTCATGGTGAGCGGCGAAGTCCACGGCAACATCAACGCGAGCTCGCGCGTCGAGTTGCTCGAGGCGGGCCTCATCAACGGCGACGTGAAGGCGGCGGTGCTCACGGTGGCGGCCGGTTCCCGCATGCGTGGCCAGGCCGATTTCGGCTGGGCCGACAAGGGCACCGGCAAGAAGTGAGCGCGGGTCGTCCCTGATGCTTCCGGGGCGCGCCATCGGGGGTAATGTCGGGCGCACACGGACGTGCCCGCACTGCAAGGCGACGATCCTCGAGAGCGCGGCCGTCTGTCCGCAGTGCCGCCACCACCTCAAGTTCGGCGCCGCGGCGCAGCCGGCACAGCAGGATGGATTCTCTGCGCTGCGCGTGCAGGGTGAGCTCAAGCATCCGCAGCAGGGCGGCGACTGGGAATACTCCGTGGTCATGACGATCAGGAACGAGCGCGGCGAGGAGGTCTCGCGCCAGGTGGTGGGCGTCGGCGCCCTGCGACAGGGAGAGTCCCGCACGTTCACGCTGTCGGTCGAGGTACTGGCGCCCGGCGGCGGGAGGCCGAAGTGATCGGCAAGCTCGTGACGCGCTTCGCCGCGGGCCTGAGGTTCCCGACGTTGTTCCTGATGGTCGGCTCGCTCTTCGTGGTCGACCTGCTGATGCCCGACCTGGTCCCGCTCGTGGATGAGGTGATGCTCGCCCTCGGCACGCTGCTGCTCGCGTCGTTCAGGAAGCGTCGCGGGCGAAGCGGGCCGACCCCGCCAGCGGACGCCCGGCGCACTCAGGGTATCTACTGATTCTTATGCGGCGGGGCGTCTGCGAGCCTGCCACCGATATCCGCGGGGACGGCCCCGTGGCGGAGGATCGTGCCATGTGCCTCGCCGTGCCGATGAGGGTCAAGTCCGTGGACGGCTTCGCGGCCGTGTGCGAAGCGAAAGGCATCGAGCGCGAGGTGAGCCTGTTCATGGTGCAGGACGAGGCAGTCACCGCCGGCGACCATGTGCTCGTGCACGTCGGCTACGCCATCCAGAAGGTGAGCGAGGAGGACGCGCGCCTCGCGTGGGAACTCTTCGACCAGATCGGGCATGCATGAGCTGTCCGTGTGCCAGGCGCTGATCGAGCAGGTCGCGCGCGTCGCGCGTGACAACGGTGCCGCGCGCGTGGTGTCGATCACGATCGCGGTCGGTCCGCTGTCCGGCGTCGAGCCCGGGTTGCTCGAACACGCCTATCCGGTCGCCGCTGCGGGCACCGTCGCGGAGGAGGCGAAGCTCGTGATCGAGACGGTGCCCGTGCGCGTGCGCTGCCGCAGCTGCGCGGCGGAGACGGCCGCCTCGGCCAATCGCGTGCTCTGTGGCGGCTGCGGCGACTGGCAGGTGGACGTGATTGGCGGCGAGGAGATGCTCCTGACGCACGTCGAGATCGAGACCGCGGTCGCGGCCGTGCACTGACCTGGGAGGCGAAGCCCATGTGTCGTGACTGTGGGTGTTCACTGGGACCGGCCGCGACCCGCGCGCCGTTTGCGGCGCAGCCGCATGTGAAGGGCGGGACCGAGACCATCGAGGTCATCACGGCGATCCTCGGCGAGAACGATCGCGTCGCGGCCCACAACCGCGAACATTTCGCCGCGCAGGGCGTGCTCGCGTTGAACCTGATGTCCTCGCCTGGCGCCGGCAAGACCTCGCTGCTCGAGGCGACCATCCGCGCACTCGGCGGACGGCTCGCGATCGCGGTGGTCGAGGGCGATCTCGCGACCGAGAACGACGCCGAGCGGATCCGTGCATGCGGCGTGCCCGCCGTCCAGATCACGACCGGCAACGCCTGCCACCTCGACGCCACCATGGTGCACGACGCCGTGCACGACCTGCCGCTCGCCGGTCTCGACGTGCTGTTCATCGAGAACGTTGGCAACCTCGTCTGCCCGGCGAGCTTCGACCTCGGCCAGCACCGCAACGTGATCCTGCTGTCGGTCCCGGAGGGCGACGACAAGCCGGCCAAGTACCCCGTGATGTTCCGCGCTGCGGACCTTGCGCTCATCACCAAGGCCGACCTGCTGCCCTACATCGGCGAGTTCAGCCCGGAGCGGGCGCGGGCGTCCCTGCGCCAGGTGGGTTACGCCGGCGAGACGATCGAACTCACGTGCCGCGGCGGAGCGGGCTTCGAGGCATGGCTCGCGTGGCTCGAGCGCGAGGTGTCCGCCCGACGCGCGCGAGTGGGAACGACGGGCAGGGACGCAAGGCCGCCGGGGCCGTCGTGAATGCGGCGGCGCAGGCCCGGCTCGCGGCGGGACCCGCCGCGCCGTGAACCCTGCAGCCGGGCCCAAGGTCGCCCGTCGGATCGTCATGACCGGCCGGGTGCAGGGGGTCGGGTTTCGTCCGTTCGTGCATCGGCTCGCCTGTGCGCACGGGCTCGACGGTCACGTGCGCAATCTCCGCGGTGACGTCGAGATCGTCGCGTGCGGCCACCCGGCCTCGCTCGAAGCGTTCACCCGCGGTCTCATCGAGCGCGCGCCGCCGCTCGCGAGGCCGCTCGTGCGCGAGGTCGCAGACTGCGCACCGCCCGGGCGGGCCGGATTCGGGATCGCGCCGAGCAGTACCGCCGACGCGCCACAGGTCTCCGTGCCGCCGGACTTCTTCGCCTGCGACGAATGTGTGGCCGAACTCGCCGACTCCGGCGATCGTCGCTACCGCTATCCGTTCATCAACTGCACGCAGTGCGGTCCGCGCTACACGCTGATCGAGGCGCTGCCGTACGACCGCCCGAACACCAGCATGGCGGGCTTCGTGCTGTGTCCGGAATGCCGGCGCGAGTACGAGGATCCGCTCGATCGACGGTTCCATGCGGAGCCGGCCGCCTGCCCTGTTTGCGGGCCGCACCTGAGGTTCGTGGGTCCCGACGGCGCGGCGATGCCGGGCGACGAGGCCGCGCTCGCGGCAGCGATCGCGGTCCTGCGCGCCGGCCGGGTGCTTGCGGCGCGCGGCATCGGTGGCTATCACCTCGTCTGCGACGCATCGAGCGAGCAGGCGGTGCAGCGCCTGCGCAGCCGCAAGCATCGTCCCGACAAGCCGCTCGCCGTGATGTTCCCCCAGTGCGGCCGGGACGGCCTGGCCGCAGTGCGCGGCGAACTCGAGGTCGGGGACGCCGAGCGCGCGGCGCTGCTCGATCCGTCGCGCCCGATCGTCCTGTTGCGGCGCCGGGCCGAATCGCGCCTCGCTGCTTCGGTCGCCCCCGGCCTGGCCGAGGTCGGTGCGTTCCTGCCCTACAGCCCGCTGCACCACCTGCTGCTCGCGGGCTTCGGAGGTCCGGTGGTCGCGACCTCCGGCAACGTGAGTGGCGAGCCCGTGCTCACCGACCCGACGGCGGCGGAGTCGCGGCTCGCGGCCGTGGCCGACGCATTCCTGCACCACGACCGCCCGATCGTGCGCCCGGCCGACGATTCCGTGCTCCGGGTGGCCGCCGGTCGGGCGCGACCGATCCGGCTCGGTCGGGGCCTCGCGCCCCTGGAACTCGAACTGCCGGCCGCTCTGCCCGAGCCGGTTCTCGCCGTCGGCGGACACCTGAAGCTCACCGTTGCGCTCGCCTGGGAGCGCCGCGTCGTCGTGTCGCCGCACGTCGGCGACATGGGCACGCTGCGCAGCGAGGAGGTGTTCGGGCAGGTCGTCGACGACCTGCAGCGCCTGTACGACGTCCGGGCGGAGCGGTGGCTCTGCGACGCGCATCCCGGCTACACGACGACGCGCTGGGTGCAGGCGTCCGGTCGACCCCATATGACGCTGCTGCACCACCACGCGCACGCCTCGGCACTCGTCACCGAGCATGGGATTGGCGAGCCTGCGATCGTCTTCGCCTGGGACGGCGTCGGCTACGGCGCGGACGGCACCCTGTGGGGCGGCGAAGTCTTCCTGGGTCGCCCGGGCCACTGGCAGCGATGCGCGAGCTTGAGGAGTTTCCGCCTGCCCGGCGGCGAGAAGGCCGGACGCGCGCCCTGGCGCAGTGCGGCGGCGCTCTGCTGGGAGGCGGGCGTCGAATGTCCAGTCGAGGTGCCGGACACGGTCGTGCGGACTGCGTGGGAGCGCGGAATCAACGCGCCGCGCTCGAGTGCGGCCGGGCGCGTATTCGACGCGATGGCGGCCCTCCTGCTCGGCATCACGGAAACCAGCTTCGAAGGGCAGGGTCCAATGTGGCTCGAGGCGCGCGCGCGGGTTGGCGACGAGTTTCCGCAGCTCCCGATCTCGCCCGATGCAACGGGACTCGCGCGCATCGACTGGGCGCCACTCGTCGGCTGGCTGCAGGACGGGCGGCGATCGGTGGCCTCCAGCGCCGGCGCCGTGCACCGCGCGCTCGCCGATGCGATCGTGCGGGTCGCCGTGGCGGAACGGGCCCGGTCCGGTGTCGCGCTCGCCGGTCTCACGGGCGGCGTGTTCCAGAACCGGCTGCTCACGGAGCTCGCTGCGGGCGGGCTCGAGGCGGCGGGGTTTCGCGTCGCGCTGCCCGAAAGGATCCCTTGCAACGACGGTGGCCTGAGCTATGGCCAGGTGGCCGAATACCTCGGTCGCCTCCGGTAGACTGCGACGATGGCGTGGTTCGAACGACCGCTGGTGTACGTCCTGCGGCGCGAATATGCCGCGGCGATGCGGTTCGCGGAGGACGAGATTGCGCAGGGTCCGCCCGCAGCGCCGGCGCGGCCGTGCCAGCTCTACGTGCACGTGCCGTTCTGCGAAGTGCTCTGCCCCTTCTGCTCCTTCCACCGCGTGCGCTACCGCGAGGAGAAGACGGCGCGGTATTTCGACGCGCTGCGCCGCGAGATCCGGCTCTATCACGATGCCGGGTTCCGCTTCGCGGACGTCTATGTCGGCGGCGGCACGCCGACGGTGGATCCGGCGGAACTCCT
>JAGOXN010000126.1 GCA_018059685.1 Steroidobacteraceae bacterium
AGCGTGTGCGCGGCGGATCGCTCGTCCTCAGGGTCGTCGTCCGAAAACCGGTCCGGCGGCAATTCCAGTCGTTCGCGAGACGCGGCCTCCGCCTCGGGATACCGCCCGAGCCGCATGGTCGCCAGGCTGGCAGTGGTGAGCACGTTGCGCAGGAAGTTGGCCCGGATCATGGCGGAGGTTGGTTGATCGGCCGGTACCGCGAGGTCCCTGACCCGTTCAGCGATCCGCGTCGCATCGGCGAACGCGGCCGCATCCTCACCGCCCGCGACGCGCAACCGGGCGCGCGACATGTCCTCGGCGTAAGGCAGCAGGGCACGGGAGACGCTTGCCTCCGGCGACAACAGGACGGACTGGCGGTGCGCTCGCAGCGCATCCTCCAGATACGACTCGGCCGCCTCGCTTTGACCCCTCCGTGCCGCGAGTCCCGCCAGCCGGAATCCCGTCCAGTTGAGCTGTGCCAGGACCGCAGGAGTCGCGCGCTCGTCCTTCTCGAACGCCATGGTCGCGCGCAGGACGTCCATCGTCTCCTGCACCCGTCCCTGCTCGAACAGCGTGTCTGCGACGCGGTTCCTGCCACGGATCCAGTAGCCCCACGACGTCAGGTCGGAGGGGTTGAACGCCACGTAGTGCTCGCCGGCCTGTTCGGCCTTCCGGGCGTAGTCCGCGGCCGTCACGTAGTCGTGGCGCCGGGCCGCGAGGCTGCCCAGCAGGTCGGCCGCCAGTGCGCGATTCGCCATCGAGCGCATGTCACCCGGACGCCGTTGCAGCACTTTTTCCGCGAGTTCGTACACCTCCTGCTCGAGCCGCGCCGCCTCGTCCAGGCGACCGAGGACGAGTGCGTGGCGGGCCTGCGAGTCTGCCGTATCCGCATATACGGACGTGGCCGCGAGGTCCGTGAGGCCGAGGGCGCCCAGGCCGATGAGGATCCCGCGAGCTGCTTCGCAGGCCTCGATCTCCTTGCCTCCCGACAGGTTGTGGCTCAGGTGATTCAGGATGTCCGCATACACGAGTCTCGTCTGCCGGGAGCTCTCGGGTGCATCGACGAAAGGCTTCAGCAAGCCGGCCGCCTCGGGAAGATCCTCCGGCTTCGACATCGGACCGCCGGATGGCCCCCAGGCCGAATACGGAGTGAAGAGCGCCAGCGCGAGTCCGAGCGCCACCGGTTCGCTCTCGTCACCTTCGGCGCGCAGCTTTTCGAACAGCTCGCGAGCTGCCGCGAGGCTCTTCCCGCCCTGCTCGACGTTGTCGCTGGCCGCGGCCGCACCACCCTGGCGAACCAGCGCCATGCCGCGGTAGATCTGCGTCTGGCGCGTCAGGAGCGAGGGCGGCAGGCCGTCGTAATAGCTCACCGCCATGCTCGCGAGCTTGCCCATGGTCTCGACGCGTCCCGTTGGCTGCAGCTCCTCGTAGAAGTCCTCGATCAGGAACCCGACGAGCTTCTCGGCGTCGGCTCGTGCCTGCTGGGCTGCAAGATCCGCCTGGTGCGCGCGCCTGTAGTTGATCCAGCCGAACGCGGCACCGGCGAGCGCGACCAGCATGAGTACCGCGCTCACGACGGCCACGATGCGGGTGCGCACCAGCGTGCGATGCGTCTCGGCCTCCCGCTCCTTCTGCGCGGCGAGCTGCCGCTCGGCCTCGTCGCGCGCTTCGCGCTCGTGCCTCAGGTTGCGGCTCGAGCGGACCACGCTGCAGAGCACGTCGTGCGTGAGCTCGACGCGGCGCACGTCGAGCCGCTCCTCGATGCGCAGCAGCCGCCGATCCACGAGCTTCGCGAGCGCGTCCGGCGCCGCGCCCGCCGCCGCCAGCGCCTTCACCACGCGCTCCTCGGCCAGGCTCTCGCGATAGCCCGACTCGGTGAGAAGCTCGTCCTCGATCACGCGCCGCACGTCGGGCGGCTGATCGGCCAGCGCCCGCTCGTAGAACTCTGTGAGGATCGAGTCGCGCGAGCCCGCGAGCAGGTCGGCGGAAATTTCCGTGCGGCCCGTCGCGAGTCGCACGGTATTGAGCTCGCGGCAGACGAGGCTCAGCAGCGACGGCTCGACCTCGGCGTTCGCGAGCTCGGCGCCGCCGGCGACGAAGCGCACGATCGACTCGGCCACCTCCTGCGACACCAGGCGTCCGCCGGGCTTCATCACGGCGCTCAATGCCTGGGCGCCCGTCATGCGCGCGAGCCGCATGCGGTTCTGCGTGATGGAGGGCATCGTGCCCTTCACACTTTCGAGGTGGGCGAGATAGTCCTCGCGCAGCGCGATCAGGATGCGGTAATCCGCGCGCGCAAAGTCGTAGTCCTCGGCGACCGCCTCGTCGTGCTCGAGCCGGCGCTCGAGCTCGGCGGGCGGCCGGTTCTCGACCAGGTCCGCGAGATCGTCGAGGAACCGCGTGGCGCGCAGCCGACCCGCGTCGTCCGCCTGCCCGAGCGTGAAGATCTCCTCGAACTGGTCGAAGATCAGCAGCGGCAGGATGGTGCGGCCGCCCGCGTCGCGCAGCAGGTCGCCCCGGTGGTGCAGGAACTCCCACAGCGACTCGCCTTGGACCGCCGAGCCGGGGCGCGTCCAGACGCCGGCTTCCGCGGTCGCACGGAAGATTGCCTGCTTGATCTGTTCGGATGGCGGTGGCGACTCGGGCGAGTAATCGACCCGTACATACACGGGACAGTAGCCCTCGCCGCGCAGCCGCGGCACGAGGCCGGCGCGCAACAGCGAAGTCTTTCCGAGCCCCGACTGGCCGAACAGCACCGTGAGATTCCTGCGCTGGACGCGGCGCGCGAGTTCCGCCGCTTCCTCGTCGCGGCCGTGAAAATAGGCGCGGGTCTCCTCGGTGTACGAGGACAGGCCGAGCCATGGGTTCTCGGGATCGACGGCGGTCATCGCGACCGGTGGCTCGGTCCTGGCCGCCGTCATGGGCGACGTCCGCTGAAGAGTTCCTGCAGCCTGCGCAGGAACTCGGGCCCGGGCTCGCCCGCCGGCACCCGCGTCATGTGCAGGGCCTTGAACTTTTCGGGCACCAGCGCCTCGGCCTCAGTCGTCTCGTCGATGCAGACCGGCACGATGAACACCGCCCCCTCGGCGATGTTGCGCGCGCGGTCGACCGCATAGCTCCACTCGCGCCGGAAGTAGCCTTCGAGGCGCCGCTGCGTGTTCGCCGAGATCACCGGCACGAAGTAGCTGCAGCGGGCGATGTTGGCGTGGATCTTCCGATCGTAGTCGTCACCGCCCTCGAGCCGGTCGAGGTCGAACCACGTGACGAGTCCCGCGGCGTCCATCGACGCCTTGAGCCGCTGCACGGCGGGCAGGTCCTCGCGGGCGTAGCTCACGAAGATCGCGTTGTCGGGCATCTCGCGGGATGGCGGGAGGAAGCGTTGCGGCGCCGGGACGGATGCGGCCGCGCCTGCGCCGCCGCCGCGGCGGCTCATCCAGCGCGAGTGCAGCTCCGCCACGAATGCCTCGGCACCCGCGTAGACGCGCGTGCGCACGCTCACCTGCTGCAGGAACGCGACGAGGCGCTCGTCCTTCAGCGTGTGGTCGTCGGCGAGCACTTCGCCAACGTCGCGCGGGTCGGACAGGCGCTTGCGTTTCGCCATGCGCAGGAAGAGCCGCGCCAGCCAGTTGGAGAAGTCACTGCCGATCAGGAGCAGGTGGTTGTGCTCGAGTTCGTGGAACAGCTTCTCGGGCGTCAGGTGCTCGGACTGCAACGCGCAGATGAACTCCAGCATGTCCTCGTCGGACACCACGTAGGTCGGGGAGGCCGAGAGCCGGCCGAGCATGTGGTACACGACGGCGCGCTGCAGCTGGCCGCGCTCCGCGGGCAGGTCGGCCACGCGATTCGGGGCGTAGGCGATGACCTCGGCCATCGGCTGTCCGCCATAGCGTTCGAGATTGACGGCGCGTTCGAGCAGCGGGTCGAAGGTCGTGGTCACGAAGAGATCGAAATCGGTGACCTGCACCAGCTGGCGGAGCGCCGGCGGCGGCTCGAACTCGACCTCGCGCATGATCGAGCGCAGGCGTGTGTACGCCTCCTCGCGCCGCCCCCGCTGGCCCAGGTAGCTGCAGACCACGTCGTTCAGCGTGAGTGGCTGAGGGAGTCCGACCGGATCGACCTGCAGCCGCGCGGCCAGCTTCCCGGCCAGCCACTCGTAGAGCGGGCGCAGGCCGCGATCCGTCTGGACCCGGAGGAGGTCGGGCCCGATGATCGGGATGACCCGCCGCTCCTCGATGTAATTCAGCAGGTCGTCCCAGGCGTCGTCATCGAAGTCCTGCGCGGCGGCCGGTTGGGCGATCACGCGGTGGTCCCCTGCGACACGTGCGGTGGCACATGCTTCTTGTTGTGAAGGGTGAGCATATCACCCCCACGTAGCACGGCGAGCATGTGAAGGGCAGCCGGCGCGCGGTGCCGACCGGCACCGGCTACTGCGGCCAGCGGCGCGCGAGTTCGTCCGTGACCAGGGCGCGCACTGCACGGATCTCCTGCTCGAGCTGCCGCGACTGGTCCAGAGCGCCCTGGCTCGCGATACCGCGATACCAGACCTTGCCTGCGAGCACGGCCCGCTCCGGTGCATCGGACGACAGTTGCCAGAGGCGGTCTTCGTCGACACCCTCGACCGCGCCCACTCTCGATGCGAAACCCTGGTCGGTCGGTGCGATCGTCGGCAGGTCGCGCGACGGCCGTGGCGCCACGAGCGCCGTGTCGAGCAGGTAGAGCATGTACATCTGGTCCACGAACATCTGGTTGTTACGGTCGCGGATCAGCAGCATGCGTTCGGCGCGCTCGTAGAAGTCGACGACCTGGTCGCGCAGACTCGCATTTCGGATAAGGCGCAGGTTGCCGGTGCTCAGCAGGTCGGTGTAGGTGGCGCGTGCGAACCGCAGCGTGCGCCGTGCGGTGAGCTGGTTGAGCGCGGTCGCGACGGCTTCCCGGTCCTGCAGCGGCACCGTAACCGCCCGCAGGGCCCGGTAGGCCATCGCGGCCCCGGCCGCCTGTCGCTCCTCGAACTCGACAGTCTCCGCCAGCACATCGAGGTTGCTGTCGAAATCACGCTGCAGCAGCTGGAGATACCGGCGCTCCGCGTGGTCATCACGCCGATCGTCGATCCAGCCGTCCACAGCCAGGGCGATGAGGATACCGGTGATCAACAGCACCAGCTCCAGGGCGACCTGTGCCCAGCGCAGTTCCCGCAGCGCCGCTGCGACGCGGCGTGCCGGGTTCACGCGGCGTCCGTCCGGCGGTCCGTACCCGCGTACGCAGCGAGGCCCTTCTCGGCCAGCCATTCCCGGTTGTAGAAACGCGAGAGGTACTTCTGCCCGCCGTCGCAGAGGACGGTGACGACCATGTGCCCGGGCCCCAGCATGCGCGCGACCCGCACAGCCGCCGCGACGTTGACCCCGCTCGTGCCGCCGAGGAACAGGCCCTCCTCGTGCAGCAGGCGATAGGTGGTGCGCACGACCTCGGCGTCCTCGATCTGCACGGCGTCGTCGAGCGGCGAATCCGCGAGGTTGGCCGTCACGCGTCCGATGCCGATGCCCTCGGTCACCGCGCTCGTGCCCGTGGACTCGAGCTTGCCGGTTTTCACCCAGCTGTAGAGCGCGCTGCCCATGGGGTCGGCGAGCACGCAGCGCACCTTCGGGTTCTGTTCCTTCAGGTAGCGCGACACTCCGCCCATCGTGCCGCCGGTACCGGTCGCACACACGAAGGCGCTCACGGAGCCATCGGTCTGCTGCCAGATTTCGGGCCCGGTGGTGTGGTAGTGCGCGTCGCGATTGGCCGTGTTGTCGAACTGGTTGCCCCAGGCCGCACCGAGCTCCTGCGCGACGCGCGCGGCGAGCTTCTGGTAGTGGTTGGGATCGGAGTACGGCACGGTCCTGACGACCTGCACTTCCGCGCCGAGCGTGCGCAGCAGCGCCGCCTTCTCCGGCGACTGGTTGTCCGGCATCACGATCACGCAGCGATAGCCACGCGCGTTGCAGAGGTGCACGAAGCCGATGCCAGTGTTGCCGGCGGTGCCCTCGACGAGCGTGCCGCCCGGCTTGATGAGCCCTTTTCGCTCCGCGTCCTCGAGGATGCCGCGCGCGGCGCGATCCTTGACCGAGCCGCCCGGGTTCAGGAACTCCGCCTTGCCGAGGATCTCGCAACCCGTCTCCTCGCTGAAGACGTTGAGGCGGATCAGCGGCGTGTGGCCGATGGCATCGGCGAAACCATGGCGGATGGGCATGGGATGAGCCTAGCGCGTCGCACCGAAGTCGTCACGACGGAAGTCCCTCGTGGGCATCCGGACCCCGGGGGCTGCTCGAGCCGTGACTTTTGATTACCTTAGCGGCCTCCGTACCGGCCTCCGGCCGACGACTCGTGCGGGTCCGCGGGGCCGTCGAGCCGGGGCAGGCCGGGGTCCGGTCGGATGCAGTTCGGACTCTCATCGATCCTGATGCGCACGCTGCTGTCCATCTTCGCCATCGGCGCCGCGGTTTACGCCGGGCTCTGCGCCTGGCTGTATGCGACGCAGCGGTCGCAGATCTATTTCCGCACACCTGCCTCCGACCAGCCGGGAGCCGAGCCCCTCTGGCTCGAATCCGAGGGCGAGCGCATCAAGGTCTGGTCCGTCTTGCGTGACGGACCACGTGCGCTCATCTATTTCGGCGGGAACGCCGAGGACGTCGCCGGGAACATCGACTTGTTCTGGTCCATGTTCCCGGATCACTCGCTGTACCTCGTGAACTACCGGGGGTACGGGGGCAGCAGCGGGCAGCCGTCCGAAACGGCGCTCCGGGCCGACGCGCTCGCCATTCACGCCCATGTTCGAGCCTTGCACACGGAGGTCTCCGTGATGGGGCGAAGCCTGGGCGCCGGAGTGGGCGTGTACCTCGCGAGCGAGCGCCCGGTGACGCGACTCGTGCTCGTGACGCCCTTCGACAGCCTCGCCAGCGTCGCACAGGCGCACATGGGATGGCTGCCCGTGCAGTGGCTGCTGAAGGACCGCTACGATTCCGCGAGTCGCGTGCACAGGATCCGCGCTCCGGTGCTCGTCGTCGTCGCCGCCGAAGACGAGATCGTTCCGCGAGCACGCACCGATGCGCTGGTGGGCGAATTCCGGCCGGGCCAGGCGCGCGTCGTGGTCATCCCGGGCGCGACCCACAACACGCTGGACCTGTCGCCCAAGTACCTGCAGTCGGTGCGGGCGTTCCTCGCGGAGCGATGACGCTCGACGCGCTGCGCGCCTGACGCCGCCGACGCACTGCGAACCTGTCTGCGACGACGCACTCCTGTCGCGCCGCGGCGCCGGGTCGCGGCGTGGTTCAGGGATGTGCGGTCAACGGCTGGCCGCAGGTCCGGCAGAATTTCGCGCCGCTCGACACCTCCGCGCCGCAGCTACGGCAGCGCCGTCCGAACCTGAGCGCAATCCGTCGACCCGCGTGAGTCGACTTCACCCATCGCCGGGTCATGCCGCAACGGCCGGTTTGATGAACACGCATGCTTCGCCCCCCTCCCTGGGCAACGGATTCTTGTTGCTGTTGGTTGGCGGATTGTCGGCGTCAGACGACGGGGCATGCAAGCCACGGACGGCAGGCTTCGGCTGTCGTTCCGCGGCACG
>JAGOXN010000127.1 GCA_018059685.1 Steroidobacteraceae bacterium
GCCGACGTGGCCGACTGCGGCCCGGCGGTGTATGGCTGTGGCAGCGACGCATTCATGGTCGCGACCACGGTGCGGCAGCTGGCCGGTGAACTCGCGGCCCGCGAGAGCGAGTTCGCGCTCGAGCTCTGCACGATCGAGCAGGCGCTCGTCGAGATCGCACGCTCGCCGGCGCAGCGCGGCCGGCCGGTCGTCCTCGCCGACACGCAGGACAACCCGGGCGCTGGCGGCAATGCCGACACGATGAGTCTCATCAAGGCGCTCGTGGCGAGTGGCCGGGACGGCGTCCTCGCCGGCGTGATCTGTGATCCGGAGGCGGCGGCGCGGGCCCACGCAGCGGGCGAGGGCGCAAGCGTCGAACTGCAGCTCGGTGTCCGGACGGATATGGCAGGCGAGACACCGCTCGCGGCCCGCTACAGGGTCGTGGCTCTCGGCGACGGCCGGTTCACCGGCACGGGCCCGTTCTACAAGGGCGGCCGGTTCGAACTCGGGCCCATGGCGCTGCTCGAACTCGGCGGCGTCCGCATCGCCGTGGCGAGCCGCAAGCAGCAGGCGGCAGACCAGGCGATGTTTCGTCACCTGAGAGCGGAACCCGCGGAGCACGCGGTGCTCGCGCTCAAGAGTTCCGTGCATTTCCGGGCTGACTTCGGTGCCATCGCGAGCCGTGTCCTCGTCGTCGAGGCGCCAGGCCCGAACGTCGCGGATCCCGCGCGCTTGCCGTTCCGAAAGCTGCGACCAGGCATGCGCACGAGCCCTCGCCACTCCTGAGTCGGCGGCCGCGCGAAACGGCACGTCGGGCGGTGCGTATTCCGCCGCGACGCGATCGAAGTACACTCATCCTCAGTCGACCGGGAGACCCTGATGCGCAAGATCCTCGTGGCCGTCGACGGTTCGGACAACGCACTGCGGGCGCTCGATTTCGCGGTGAAGCAGGCCGGGTATGCGCCGCAGGCGGTCCTTCATGTGCTGAACGTGCAACTGCCGCCCAGCACCTACACCGCCTGGGAGATCTATGTCTCGGCGGAGACGATCCGGGATATTGCCGCCGAGCGCGCCAGATCCATCCTCGAATCCACCGGGACGCGCCTGAAGGGCGGTGGCTGCGCCTTCCAGCTCGAGCAGCTGGAGGGCGATCCCGCGGAGACGATCGGTCGCCGCGCGGCAGAGCTCGGCTGCGAATCGATCGTCATGGGCACGCACGGCCTCGGGCCGCTCGGCATCCTCTTCATGGGGTCCGTCGCGCAGAAGGTCGTGCACCACGCGACCGTTCCCGTCACCGTCGTGAAGTGATTCAGGCTGCGGGCACGAAGTGGCGCGCCGCCACGTGCCGGGGCGCCGTCAGTCAGCCGCCTGTCTTGCCGTAGTACTTCTCCGGCAGCCAGAGGGCGATCTCGGGGAACGCGATCACGAGCGCGAGTCCCAGCAGCATGATGAGCACGAAGGGAATGATCGACTTGTAGATGTCGATCAGCGTCACCTCCTTCGGAGCCATCGCCCGCATCAGGAACAGGTTGTAGCCGAAAGGCGGGGTGACATAGGCGACCTGGCAGGTAATCGTGTAGAGGATGCCATACCAGATCGGGTTGAAGCCGAGCGCGATGATCAGCGGCACGTAGAGCGGCGCCACGATGATGAGCATCGCGGTGTCGTCGAGAAAGGTGCCCATCACGAGATACGTGAGCTGCATCAGCACCAGCACCTGCCAGGGCTCGAGGCCCCATTTCTCGAGGAACAGCACTTCGATCGCCTTGACCGCCCCGAGGCCATCGAAGACGGCGCCGAAGGCGAGCGCCGCGAGAATGATCCACATGAACATCGCGCTCACGGCCATGCTCTTGCGGAGCGTGTCTTCCATCACTTTCCGGTTGATACGCCCCTTGTACCAGGCGACCAGGGTGGCCGCGGCCGCGCCGACGGCCGAGGACTCCACCATGCTGGTGACGCCGAGCACGAACAGGCCAGTCATCGAGAAGATGATGAGCAATGGCAGGATGCCTGCCTTCAGAAGCCGGAACTTCTCCATCCAGGTGATCTGCTGCCGTTCCTCGAGCGGCAGCGGCGGCCCGAGATGCGGCTGCAGCTGGCAGCGGATCACGATGTAGACGATGAACAGCGCCGCGAGCAGCAGTCCAGGTCCCACGCCCGCGAGCCAGAGCTGGCCCACGGGTTGGCGGGCAATCATGCCGTAGAGGACGAGCACGACGCTCGGCGGGATCATGATGCCGAGCGTGCTGCCAGCCTGGATGACACCGGTCACCATGATCTTGTCGTAGCCGCGCTTCAGGAGTTCCGGCATCGCGATCGTGGCGCCGATGGCCATGCCTGCCACGCTCAGGCCGTTCATGGCCGAAATCGCCACCATCAGCAGGATCGTGCCGACCGCGAGCCCGCCGCGCATCGGCCCGGTCCACACGTGGAACATGCGGTAGAGGTCGCTCGCGATTCCCGACTCCGACAGCATGTAACCCATGTAGACGAACATGGGCAGCGTCAGCATCGGGTACCAGTTGAGGAGCGTGATGGTCGAGGCGAAGGGCATCTCGACGGCGCCTTCGCCCCACAGCGCGAGCGCGAAGGCCGCAGCCACGAAACCGATTGCGCCGAACACCCGCTGCCCGGTGAGCAGCAGGAGCATGAACGTCGAGAACATGAGGACGGCGATCGCCTCGTAACTCACTCGATCTCCCTCCCGGTCACCTTCGCAACGTCGCGGAAGAAGATCGCGATCGCCTGCAGCAGCATCAGCACGATGCCCACCGTCATGATGATCTTGATCGGGGCCATCGGGGGCGCCCATGCGGAGTAGTTGGTCTGGTTGTACTTGAGCGAGTACGCGCTGCTCGCGATTCCGCCGCGCACCATGAAGGCGAGGTAGAAGACCAGGAAGAACGCCGTGATCGAGTCCATGAAGGCGCGGGTCTTCGGCTTCCAGCGCTCGTACAGCACGTCCATGCGCACGTGCGCATCGACCTGCAGCGAATACCCTCCGCCGAGGATGTAGTAGGCCGCCATCAGGAACTGCGACATCTCGATGATCCAGACGAACGGTACGTTGAACACGTACCGGGTGATCGAGGCGAAGAGCAGCAGGCCCATCATCGCGAGGGCGAGGTACATCACCCAGAAGCCGAGGACGCGGTTCACCGCATCGACGTAACGGACGTAGAGACGGATGAGCCTGGGCATGCGGTTGCGCTACCGGTCAGGGGCGGCGGACGCGCGCCGCGAGGTGCGGGCAGGGCGTGCTTCCCCGGCCATGGGGTCCGGCGGCCGGGGAAGGCTCCACTGGCAGCGACTCGACGCGCGTTCTTCCCGGGTCTACCGGTACGGCGGGCCGGCCTTCTCCATCAGGGCGTTGTAGTCCCTGAAGATCTGCACCACCTTCGCGCAGCGCGGACTGGTCGCGGCGATTTCCTCCCAGAACTTGTGTGCCTCGTTCTCCACGGTCTTCCACTCTGCGGCGGGAATCGTCGTCAGCTTCATCTTCGGGCCGTTCACGCGCAGATCGGCCTCGCCCGCCCAGTACCAGTGCTGGCGGTAGTAGTGGGAACTGTCGATGCAGAGCCTGAAGAGTGCCTTCAGGTGCTCCGGCACCTTTTCCCAGGATTTCGTGTTGACGAAGTAGCTGCCGATCCAGGCTCCGGAAATGTTGTTGGTGAGGAAGTACGGTGTCACGTCCGCCCAGCCCACCGTGTAGTCCTCGGTGATGCCGGACCAAGCGAGGCCGTCCAGTTCCCCCGTCTGGATCGCGACCTGCACGTCACCCCACGGCAGCGTGACGGGCACCACGCCGAAACGCGTGAGGAATTTCCCGGCGGTCGGGAAGGTGAAGATCCTGAGGCCCTTCAGGTCCGAGACCTTGGTGATCGGCTTGACGGTGTTGAAGTGGCAGGGGTCCCAGGAGCCGGAGCTGAGCCAGGTGACATTCTCGACTTCGCCGTACGCTTCCTGCCAGATCTCGTTCAGGCCGTACTTGTGGAACAGCGCGGGGACGTCGAGACTGAAGCGCGTGGCGAACGGGAAATAGCCGCCGAATACCCTGATGTCGGTCGGTGCCGCGATGGAGTCGTCGTCGCTCTGCACCGCATCGATCGTTCCGGCCTGCATGGCACGGAACAGCTCTCCCGTCGGCACGAGCTGGTCGGCGAAATAAAGCTCGATGACCATCTCGCCATTCGCCGCCTTGTTGAACGCCTCGATGGAGGGCTTGATCACGTGCTCGGCGAGTGCCGGTCCGGCGTAGGTCTGCAGGCGCCACTTGAGCGCCGTCTTCTTGTCGGTCGAGACGGCCGGTGCTCCTGCCTCTCCCGTTGCACCCGTTTCGCCCGACGCCTCCCCTGCCTTCTTGCCGCAGGCAGCCAGCAGTGCAGTGGACGTCGCGGTGGCCGCAAGGGCCGCTTTCGTCAGGAATGATCTGCGCAGCATCTCGCTCTCCTCGTGGGCACTTGGTACTTCTGAATTCGAATCGGGCCATCCTCGGGCTCCCGGTCGACCGGGTCCCGGGGCGGGCCATGACTCTGGAATCCCCTGGAGCCACCTGCTTCCGCAACGGCGCTCCCCTCGCTCGCGCTGCGGACTGCCCCCTGGGGCCGCTCATCGTTCTACAGGAAGAATGCTCGCCTCCCTCGGCGTCTTTTCGCGCGATTCTCACACGCGACTCGTCGTGCCGGCAATGTTGCGCTGCACTGCATACAAGGGACCGGGTTGGAGGGCAGTCGCGCCGCTGCGCACGCACGCCACGTCCACGCGAACGCGGGAATTCCGCTACAGTGGCCGCCATCGATTGAACGCGGGAATGCATGCGCGGCAGGCCGACCATCGCGATGCCCATCCCGCGCAGGAGTGATCAGATGGATCCGGGACAGGTCCGCAGCGCAGCGGATGCACGCGCGCTGGTCGAGAGCCGTGGGGCGCCGCACGTCAAGGTCGGCGTCTTTGACATCGACGGCATCATGCGCGGGAAGTACATCTCGCGGGACAAGTTCATCTCGTCGCTCGACGGGGGCTTCGGCTTCTGCGACGTCGTGTTCGGCTGGGACTGCCAGGACCAGCTGTACGACAACGTGAAGCACACGGGCTGGCACACGGGTTACCCTGACGCGCCGGTGCGTATCCTGCCCGAGAGCTGTCGGACCCTGCCGTTCGAGGACGACGGACTCTTCTTCCTCGGCGAATTCCTGCCACCCGGCGATGCGGTCTGTCCGCGCGGTCTGCTGCGGCGCGTGCTCGAGCGCGCCACGGCGATGGGCGTCCATCCGTACGTCGGGTTCGAGTACGAGTTCTTCGTGTTCAAGGAGACGCCCGAGTCGGTCCGCGCGAAGCACTATCGCGACCCGACGCCGATGGCGCCGGGCTGGTTCGGCTACTCGGTGCTTCGCAGCAGCGCGGGCAGCGACTTCTATCGTTACCTGCTCGACAACTGCCGCGCGATGGACATGGCGATCGAGGGCCTGCACGAGGAGACCGGGCCGGGTGTCATCGAGGCTGCCATCGCCGTCGACGAGGCGCTCGCGGCAGCCGACAAGGCGGCGCTCTTCAAGACCTTCGCCAAGGTGATGGCGCAGAAGCACGGGATGATGGCCACCTTCATGGCGAAGTGGTCGCCCGACTGGCCGGGACAGAGCGGTCACATCCACATCTCGCTCAAAGGCACCTCGGGCGACTCCGTGTTTCACGAGCCCGGCAAGCCACACTCGATGAGCGACGCCATGCGCTGGTTCGTCGGCGGCCAGCAGAAGCTGATGCCGGAGCTGCTGGCGATGATCGCGCCGACGATCAACTCGTATCGGCGCCTGATCCCGGGGTTCTGGGCACCGACGGACTCGACCTGGGGCGTGGAGAACCGCACGACCGCGCTGCGCGTCATTCCCGGCAGCCCGAAGTCGCAGCGCGTGGAGTACCGCATCGCGGCCGCCGATGCGAACCCGTACGTGATCCTCGCCGCGGCGCTGGGTTCGGGCCTCTGGGGCATCGAGAACCGCGCGGAGCCGGAGCCGGTCGTCACCGGCAACGCGTACGACAGGAAGTATCCTGCGCGACTCGCCCTGCCCAGGACCTTGTGGGACTCGGCCCAGCGCCTCAGGGCGTCGAAGATGGCGCGCGAGTGGTTTGGCGACGCCTTCGTCGAGCATTTCGCGGCCACGCGGGAATGGGAAGAGCGCGAGTTCCGCAGGCACATCAGCGACTGGGAACTCGCCCGTTACTTCGAGATCATCTGAGCCGCCATGGCACAGCAACGCACGATTTCGCCGGTCGACGGCAGCGTGTATGTCGAACGGACGCTCGCCGAACCCGCGCAGATGGACGCCGCGCTCGAGAACGCCCGCCTCGCCCAGCGCCTGTGGCGCACCGTGCCCATGGCGGAACGCGCCGCCATTCTCCAGAGATTCTGCGACGGGTTCGAGTCGCACCGCGACGACATCGCCGTGGAACTCTCCTGGCAGATGGGTCGGCCGATCCGTCATGCACCGAATGAGGTGCGCGGGATGCTCGAGCGCGCCCGCCACATGATCGCGATCGCCCCCGAGGCACTCGCGGACATCGACGTCGGTCCGAAACCGGGCTTCCGCCGCTTCCTGCGCCGCGAACCGCTCGGCGTCGTCTTCACCGTCGCCGCGTGGAACTACCCGTACCTCATCGCGGTGAACAGCGTCGTCCCGGCGCTGATGGCGGGGAATGTCGTGCTGCTCAAGCATTCGGCGCAGACGCCGTTGTGCGCCGAGCGCTTCGAGGAATGCCTGCGCGAGGCGGGCCTGCCCGAGGGCGCGTTCCAGGCACTGCACCTGAGCCACGCCGATACCGAGCGCGTGATCCGCGACCCGCGCGTGGACTTCGTCGCGTTCACGGGTTCCGTCGCCGGTGGCCACGCGGTGCAGCGCGCGGCCGCGGAGCGCTTCGTCGGCACGGGGCTCGAGCTCGGCGGCTGCGATCCCGCGTACGTGCGTCACGACGCGGACCTCGCGCACGCGATCGAGAATCTCGTCGACGGTGCCTATTTCAACTCCGGTCAGTCGTGCTGCGGCATCCAGCGGGTCTACGTGCACGAGCGGCTCTACGAGTCCTTCGTGGAAGGCTGGATCGACCTGACGCGCAGGTATGTCCTTGGGAATCCGACGGACCCCGCGACGACGCTCGGGCCCGTCGTGCGTACGGCGGCGGCCGATGAGATCCGGCGCCAGGTCGCCGCGACGGTCGCGGCCGGGGCGCGCCCGGCCCTCGACGAGAAGGAATTCGCGGCAAGCCGGGCCGGGACGCCGTACCTCGCGCCGCAGGTGCTGCTCGGCGCCGACCACTCGATGCCCGTGATGCGCGAGGAGATCTTCGGGCCCGTGACCGGGATCATGAAGGTCGGCTCGGACGAGGAAGCGGTGCGGCTCATGAACGACAGCGCGTTCGGTCTCACGGCCGCGATCTGGACCACGGACCAGGAGGCGGCCATCGCCATCGGCGACCAGGTGCAGACGGGCACGTGGTTCATGAATCGCTGCGATTACCTGGATCCGGCACTCGCCTGGGTGGGTGTGAAGGACTCTGGCCGCGGCTGCACGCTGTCGGTCGTCGGCTACGAGCACCTGACGCG
>JAGOXN010000001.1 GCA_018059685.1 Steroidobacteraceae bacterium
TGGCGCGGGGTGAGGTCGTCCATGGCGATTCCTGTATACACGTACAGCAACTGTATTTATATACAGTTTACGACCTCAGGGCAAGTGCCGCGCAAGATTTTCGCCAGGCTGCCGACTCCCTGGCCATGACGAGACAAGCCGCGCACCAATCGCGAGAACTCCATGCGGAACATCTGGTCCGGCATCCGGCGCTCTTCCCGATTTCCGCGCCGGGTGCCCGAAGTGCGCCTTCGTCCATCGCATGTCTGTCGCCGCACATCACAATGCCATCACGCAACCATGCCATCACGCACGTGTGCCGCGCCACGAGATCGCACAGACCCTCCGCATCATGCAAGCGACACCGCCGACGGCCCGCACATGTCAGTCGTGATGTTGATCGAATTCGCCGCGTCACCGCCGCCTCGATGTGCGTCGACGCGCGAGTGATCTGCGTCCGATCGGGGCCGCGGCGCAAACTCACGCACCCGTCTCAGGAACACGTTGCAGCAGCCTGAATGGGCCGCGAAAACGCGGCTTTATCAACCAATCCGGATCGGGTACCATGCGCCCGGTTCGGCTGTGGCCCGCACATGGATTCTGCGTCCAGATCGGTGCAGTCGACGTCCGATGCTCGATTGAGTCTCAACCACCGAGGACTTACACCCAATGAAGACCGCGATCGTGAAGACCCTGACCGTCGGCGCCGCCGCCGTCATGCTGGCCGTTGCTTCCGGCTGCAGCAACAAGGAACTGCTGGCCCGTATCGACGCTGCCGACGCTGCCGCCAAGGCCGCCGCGCAGGACGCCTCCGCCGCGAAGTCGGCTGCCGAGGCCGCTGCTTCGAGCGCTTCGAGCGCCTCCAACGCCGCCAGCGCCGCGCAGAGCACGGCCAACCAGGCGCTCCAGGCTGCGCAGGGCGCACAGGCCTGCTGCGACGCGACGAACGAGAAGATCGATCGCGCGTTCAAGAGGTCGATGGGCAAGTAATCGCCCGTTCGTTCGACCGTCGAACGAGAACGCCGCGGCGAACCCGCGGCGTTTTTTTTGGCCGTCAGTCGCGGGACGCGCGCACCGGCACGGAAAGTGCGACCGGTACGCCCGTCGCCTGCACGAAGGCCTGCTGCGCACCGCTCCAGTCGACCTGGACACCGTGCCCCGCGATCGCTGCGTTGATGAGGTTCGTCAGTTCCGCCGGGTCACCGTGGCGCGGGTCGTTCGTCCCCTCGAGCGGCGCGTGCCGCTCAACGTACAGCGTGCCGCGCTGCCAGCCGACCTTCGTCGTCTGGTCGACGAGATTCACCCGGGTGTTGACCGGGACGTAGCGGTACAGCTCGGCAATGTCCTCGGGGAACATGCGGATGCAACCGTGCGTCACCTGCATGCCGACGCCCGCCGGACGATTCGTCCCGTGGATGAGGTACGCGCCGCCCGGGATGCCGAGCCGCATCGCGTGTTCGCCGAGCGGATTGTCGGGCCCCGGTGGGACCACCTTGGGCAGCGGGTCGCCGCGGGCCTCGTGCTCGGCGAGCACCGACGGCGGCGGATACCAGTTCGGGCGCTCCTGCTTCGAAACGATGCGGGTGATGCCGAGCGGGGTCTTCCAGTCCATCTTGCCGGTACTGATCGGGTAGGTCCGTACCACGCGCGGTTCGCCCTGCTTCGCCGGCGGGTAGTAGTACAGCCTGTGCTCCGGGAGGTTCACTACCACGCCTTCGCGCGGCGCGTCCGGCAGGATGAAGCGGCTCGGGATCAGGATCTCCGTACCCGCGCCCGGCAGCCACGGATCGACGCCCGGGTTCGCGGCGATGATCTCCTCGTAACCGACGCCGTGTCGCCGTCCGATGTCGAGCAGCGTGTCTTCCTGCTCCGCGACCGCCGTCACGAGCATGCCGATGACGTTGTCGCCATTCGCGGGCAACAGGTACTCCGCCGCGCCGCCGTGTGCGGTGGCGCCCGCGAGCAGTGCGGCGGCAGCGAGAAAACGGCGCAACGCTCGTGGGGTGGACAGGATCATGCGAGGCAACCTTTGACCGGGGCGCACATTCTAAACGCATAGGACCACCCGCCTTGGACCTCGTTGACCGCGCGCGGGTTCCACCAGTAGCCTTGGGCCGCGGGGACTCCAAATGACCTACAAGCTCACCATCGAACTCTCGGACCGTGACCTGCGTCACTTCCGCCGCGAATTGCGCCGCGCGCGCGAAGCGGTGGGCATCGCCGACGACGACGAAATCCTCGGGGCCGCGTCGGACCTCGTCGCGACGCTCAAGAAATCCGAACTGCCCGACTTCGTGATGGAGCGCCTCGGCAAGCTGCAGATGCTGCTCGAGATGCTGACCGACGCGGACTGGGTGCTCGACGAGGCGGAGCGCAGCCCGGTGCTCGCCGCGCTCGCCTACGCCTGCGACCCGGAGGACATCATTCCCGACGATATTCCCGGCATCGGGCTGCTCGACGACGCGGTGATGATCGAGCTCGTGTTCCGCGAGTTGCGGCACGAGATCGAGGCCTACGAGGATTTCCGGCGTTTCCGCAAGTCGCTGCCGCGCGGGCGGTCGAAGGCCGCGGATGCCGAGTCGCGCGCCGCCCGCCTCGCGCGCCGGCGCGGACAACTCATGACACGCATGCGGCGTCGGCGCTCGAACGAGCGTGCACGCGCGGGCAGCTGACGGCAGCCGGCTCAGCCCGGCGGTGCGACGCGCGCCATCAGCTCGCCGATCTGCGCCGGCACTCCCTTGCGGGCCTCGGTGATGGCCACGCGAACGGCATTACCGAAGGAGGTGCGGTCCGCCCCGCCGTGGCTCTTGATCACGACGCCGGCGAGACCCACCATGCTCGCGCCGTTGTAGGCCCGCGGATCGAGTCGCGCCTTGAGCGCGTTGAGCGCCGGCGTCGCGGCGAGCGCCGCCATCTTGCGCAGGCCGCCGCGCGTGAATTCCTCGCGCACGGCACCGCCGATGAACCGCGCGAGGCCCTCCATGGTCTTCAGTGCGACGTTGCCGGTGAAGCCATCCGTCACGACCACGTCGATGTCGCCCGAGAAGATGTCGTCGCCCTCGACGAAACCGGCGTAGTTGATCGGCGCGCTGGCCAGCCGGCGATGCGCTTCGCGGATCTCGTCGGTGCCCTTGATGTCCTCTTCGCCGATGTTGAGCAGGCCGACGCGCGGGTTCTCGAATCCGTGCAGGTCTGCGGCGATGATCGATCCCATGACTGCGAACTGCACGAGGTGATCCGCCGTGCAGTCGGGATTCGCTCCGAGGTCGAGCATGACGGTGTGGCCGTGCGCCGCGGGGACGGCTGAGACGATGGCCGGGCGGTCGACGCCGGGGATCATGCCGAGGACGAAGCGGGCCGTCGCGAGCAGCGCTCCGGTGTTTCCGGCCGACACGCAGGCCATCGCCTCGCCATTCTTCAGCAGGTTGATGGCGACCCGCATGGACGAGTCCTTCTTGCGACGGACGGCGTCCTGCGGTCGCTCGTCCATGCCGACGACCTCGCTCGCCTCGACCACCGTGCAGCGCTCGCGGTCGCCACCGAGCAGCGGACGCAGGACGTCGCCCCGGCCGACGAGCTTCAGTTCGAGATCGGGCGTCGCAGCGAGGACGTCGAGCGCCGCCGGCACTGCGACTTCGGCGCCATGGTCGCCGCTCATGGCGTCCACGGCGATGATGAGCCCGGCGTTCATGCTCGGGCGCGGCGGACCAGGACTACTCCTGGCCTTCCTCGGCCGCCGGCTTCTCGAGCACCTTCCTGCCGCGATAGAAGCCGTCGGGCGTGATGCGATGGCGCAGGTGCGTCTCTCCGCTCGTGCGGTCGACCGACAACGCCGGGCCGCTGAGCGCGTCGTGGGAACGGTGCATGCCTCGCTTCGAGGGACTCTTGCGGCTCTTCTGGACTGCCATGATCTCTTCTCCTGTCGCGGTCAGTGGCTGCCCTGGTCGAGCAGGTCCCGCAGGTTCGCAAACGGTCTCTGTCTGTCATCGTGCCGCGTCGCGGCTTCCGCCTCGGTCGGTCGTCCCATGCCGCATTCCGCGACGTCCACGTGCATCGGCACGAGTGGCAGGCCGAGCAGCACCTGTTCCTCGATCAGCGCGCCGAGCGACAGGCGCTCCGCGTCTCCGAGCAGCGGCTCGTACCCGCCGGGTACCTCATCCTCGTCGCTCGCCACGACCGCGAGCGTCGTCGATTCGTCGATGCCGCACACGCACGGTCGCAGGCACCTCTGGCATGGCAGGACGACGACACCCTCGATCCGCACCGCCACGGTCGCATGGCCCGCGAACGAGTCGAACCCGAGCAACGCACGCACGCTCGTGCCCTCGAGGGCACCCGCGTCGGCCAGCCTCGGCAGCCGGTCGAGCTCCAATCGGCGCTCGACCGTGGCCGCGCGGCCTGCCAGCTCGACCGCGTTGACTTGATCGGCCAGGGCGGGCGACATGGGCCGCGTATAATATTGACCGCTCCCCGGCGTGTCAAAGCAAACCTCGGCTTAAACCCTTGTTTTTCAAGG
This sequence comes from Steroidobacteraceae bacterium, assembly GCA_018059685.1. Classification (GTDB taxonomy): domain Bacteria; phylum Pseudomonadota; class Gammaproteobacteria; order Steroidobacterales; family Steroidobacteraceae; genus RPQJ01. The sequence continues at coordinate 4,496 of JAGOXN010000001.1, forward strand.
ATCAGCGCATGGCCCGGAACGCCGCTTGAGCTCTTCCACCCCGACCCGCCTGGTCCTGGCCTCGACCTCGCGCTACCGACGCGAACTGCTCGGGCGGTTGCACGTTCCGTTCGAGTGCCTCGCGCCGGCGGTCGATGAGACCCCGCTGCCGCAGGAGCGGGCCCTGGACCTGTCCCGCCGGCTCGCGCGCCTGAAGGCCGAGAGCGTTGCGGCGGCACGTGTTGACGCGGTCGTCGTAGGCTCCGACCAGGTCGCCCTGCGCGGCCACGAGGTGCTCGGCAAGCCCGGTTCGGCTGAGCACTGCCGCGACCAGTTGCGCGCGTCGTCCGGCCGGGAAGTCGTGTTCCTCACGGCCGTGCACGTGGTCGAGGTGCATTCGGGTCGGGCCGAGTCACACGTCGACCGGACGCTGGTTCGATTCCGCACGCTGGCAGAAGGGGAAATCGAGCGCTATGTGGCGGCCGACCAGCCGCTCGATTGCGCGGGCGGCTTCAAGGCGGAGACGCTCGGCATCGCGCTGTTCGAATCGATCGAGACGACGGACCCGACGGCGCTCACCGGACTGCCACTCATCTGGCTCGCCGGCGCGCTGCGGCGCGCCGGCTTCCAGGTGCCTTGAGCAACTCATCGAGCACGCTGCGAAGGTCGTCACCGAGTGGGGCGCTCACCTGCAAGGGCTCGCGGGTCCCTGGCCGCGTCACGCCGATCGATGCGGCATGCAGGAACATGCGGTGGAGGCCATAGGCGCGCAGCGCCGCGTTACGCTCGCGATCGCCGTACTTGTCGTCGCCTGCGACCGGGTGACCGGCGTATGCGGCGTGTACCCGTATCTGGTGCGTCTTGCCGGTACCGATTTCCACCTCGAGCAGAGTCGCGGTCGGGCCGAAGAACTGCACGGGGCGGAAAGTGCTCACCGCCAGGTCGCCGTGGCTGCGAACGGCGACGTGGCGCTCGCCGCCGCGGCGCTCGCCGGTCGCGAGCGGCAACTCGATCCTCTTCTGGCCGAGGTTCCACCGGCCGCACACGAGCGCGAGATAACGCTTCTCGACGCGCCCTTCGCGCAACTGGGCGTGCAGGTCGCGCAGGGCCGCACGCCGCTTCGCAACGACCAGGCACCCGCTCGTGTCGCGGTCGAGCCGATGCACGAGATCCAGCTCCTGTAGCTCCGGCCTGACGGCCCGCAATACTTCGATGACGCCGTGGCTGGTGCCGCTGCCTCCATGGACCGCCACTCCCGCCGGCTTGTTCAGGACCATCAGGTCCGCGTCTTCATGGATGATCGCGTCGGTGAGCAGGGCCTGCAGGGAGGCGCTCGGCGGCCGTGCCGTCGCACGGCCTGCGGCTTCCGGCTGCCGGACCGGGGGCAGCCGAATCCGGTCGCCGGCCGCAACCCGCTGGTCGGGGCTGGCCCGCCGGCTGTTCACCCGGACCTCCCCCTTGCGCAGCAGCCGGTACACGTGGGTACGCGGGACACCCTTCAGGACGCGCACGAGAAAGTTGTCGAGGCGCTGGCCGGCATCACCCTCACCGGCTTCGACGTATCGCACGCCGGCCCGGGACGCGCGCTCGGACGGCGCCTCGGTGTGCAGAATTTCTTCGTAAGCCATTGATTGTCCGACCTTCGATTGCTACAGTCCGGGTCGAAGCGCTCGGGCCCGCTGCTCACACATGCGGCAGGCCGGGTGCGGAATGAGCGTCGCGGGTCCGGCACCGCCAGAGGTACGGGCCGCACGCATCTTAGTTGGTTCTGAGACACCAGACCATCGAACTGCCGTGAACACGCGCAGGTGCCGCAGCCCCGGCGGGCGGCGGGCCCAGGCGCGCTCCCGGCGGGAACGATGCCACAACGCACCAGGATTCGGTCAGGCTCCGCGCGACCGCGCGCAGCCGCAAACACAGCCGCATGATCGACGCCGCTGCCAGACCTCTCCGCAACGCCACGGCACCACCCGTCCGACCGTTCACGGCCCTTGTCACCATTTCTGTGAGGGCCGATGAAAAGAATGCTCGTCAACGCAACCCAGGAAGAGGAGTTGCGCGTAGCGCTGGTCGACGGCCAGCGGATCTATGACCTCGACATAGAAATCCCGTCCCGGGAAACCAAGAAAGCCAACGTCTACAAGGGCCGGATCACACGCGTCGAGCCGAGCCTCGAAGCGGCCTTCGTCGATTACGGCGCCGAGCGACACGGCTTCCTGCCGCTCAAGGAAGTCTCGCGCGACTATTTCAAGGCGCAGGACAGCGAAGGCGGCGGTCGCCCCGGCATCCGCGACCTCATCCAGGAAGGCCAGGAACTCATCGTCCAGGTCGAGAAGGAAGAGCGCGGCAACAAGGGCGCCGCACTCACGACCTTCGTGAGCCTGGCCGGTCGTTTCCTGGTCCTGATGCCGAACAATCCCCGTGCGGGAGGCGTATCCCGCCGCATCGAGGGTGACGACCGCGACCAGCTGCGCGAGGCCATGGACAGCCTGCAGATCCCGGACGGCATGGGCGCCATCGTCCGCACCGCGGGGGTCGGCCGCACGGCCGGGGAACTGCAGTGGGACGTCAACAACCTGGTCGACATCTGGAACGCAGTCCGCAACGCCTCGGACGGCCGCCCCGCCCCGTTCCTGATCTACCAGGAGAGCAAGGCGATCCTGCGGGCGCTGCGCGACTACCTCGCCGACGACATCGGCGAGATCCTGGTCGACAAGCAGGAGATCCACGCCGAGGCGCAGGACTACATGCAGCGGTTCATGCCGGGGAACCTGCGCAAGCTCAAGTTCTACGACGACCACGTCCCGCTCTTCACGCGCTACCAGATCGAGAGCCAGATCGAGTCGGCGTATTCCCACAAGGTCCACCTGCCGTCGGGCGGCAGCATCGTCATCGACCACACCGAGGCGCTGGTCTCGATCGACATCAACTCCGCCCGCAGCACGCGCGGCACGGACATCGAGACCACCGCCTGCAACACCAATCTCGAGGCGGCGGACGAGATTGCCCGCCAGATGCGCCTGCGGGACGTCGGCGGCCTGATCGTCATCGACTTCATCGACATGGAGTCGCAGAAGAACCAGCGTGCCGTCGAGGATCGCCTGCGCGAAGCGGTGAAGCAGGATCGCGCCCGCATCCAGATCGGTCGCATCTCGCGCTTCGGGCTGCTCGAGCTCTCGCGCCAGCGCCTGCGCCCGTCGATCAGCGAGTCGACCAACATCGTCTGCCCGCGCTGCAGCGGCATGGGCGTGATCCGCAGCGTCGAGTCGCTGGCGCTCGCAATCCTGCGCCTCATCGGCGAGGAAGCGCGCAAGGACCGCACGGCCAAGGTCATTGCCCAGTTGCCGGTCGACGTCGCCACCTACCTGATGAACGAGAAACGCGAGTGGCTCCACAGCATCGAGACGCGCAGCGAGGTGGACGTGATCCTCGTCCCGAACCGCTACCTCGAGACGCCGGCCTACGAGCTGCGCCGCGTACGCGACGACGAAGTCGGACTCGCCGAATTCTCGGTCATCAGCCACGAGATGGTCGCGAAGCCGCAGGTGGACCTCGATGCGATTGCCGCCGAGGAAAAGGCACCGCCTCCGCCTCCCGTGCCTGCGGTCACGACGGTCGTGCCGAGCACTCCGGCGCCACCGGCCGCGCCGGAGCCCGTCGCTGCCGCGGCGATCGCGGCGGCTCCGCCCGTTGCCCCGCCGCAGTTCGGACCGCGCGACGGTGCCCTGGTGCGCTTCTGGCGCTGGCTGTTTGGCGACAAGCGTGCTCCGGAGCCGCAGCCGGCCAGGCCGCCAGGCGAGCGGCATCGCGAGCAGGATCGCGACCGTCACCGCATGCGCGACCGCGACGAGCGACACGGACATCGCGGGGAGGCGCGTGGCCCGCGGCGTGACCGCGATGATCGCAGTCGCGGCGACCGTAGGCCGGACCGCAAGGACGGCGACCGAAGACCCGAGCGCCGCGAAGAATCACAGCGAGCAGAGCGGCGCGACGAACGGGGTCGGCGCCCGGCGGAGCAGCAGGTGCGCGGCAGCGAGCGGGAGCGCCGGCCCGAGGGACCTCAAGGGCCGAAATCGCCGCAGCAGCCGGGCGCGCAGTCGCCACAGGCACGAGCGGAACGCGCGCCGGAGCCGCAGGCACCACAACTGCAGGGCGCTCCCGCATCCCAGGAGGCCCAGCGGCCCGCGGAGTTCGGCGAGCGCATGGACGGCGAGCGTGGCGGCCGTCGCTCGCGGCGTGGCGGACGCCGCCGTCGCCGCGAACCCGGTGACGGCATTGGGCGCGACCAGCGCGGCGAGGAGCGACCGGGTGAGCCTGGCCGCGCCCTGCCGGTTGCGGCGGGGGCGGGCCTCATGCAGCCCGAGTCGAGGTCGTTCGATTTCGAGCCGGCCGCGGACCGCGGTGACGAACGCGCTGGCGATCGTCCGCCGGTCGGTGTGGCGTCACAACCAGGCCCGCGGCCAGTTCACGACGTGCAGGAATGGACGCCCGCACCGCCGAGCGACGCGACGCGTGAAGGACCGCGCAGCGACCCATGACCGCAGCGCACGGCCTACAAGCGGGATGGTGTACGGCGGCGCGTCGCCAGGATCTCGTCGACGAGGCCCGCAGAGGCTTCCTCGACGAGGTCGAGCACGCGTTCGAAGCCGATCGGGCCGCCGTAGTAGGGATCCGGGACGTCCTCGAGTTCGACGGTTGACGCGAACTCCAGGAAGAGGCGGACCCGCGAGCGGTACTCCTGCGGGCTGCGATCGAGCAGGATCTCGCGGTTGAGCCGGTCCATCGCGATGATCAGATCGAAGCGACCGAAATCGGACTGCTCGACCTGACGAGCGCGAATCGCGCTCAGGTCGAGGCCACGCCGCGCTGCGGCCGCAATCGCGCGCGGGTCCGGTGGATCACCGACGTGATAGCCGTGCGTCCCGGCGGAGTCGACTTCCAGCTCGAGTTCGGGGATCCTCTCGGCTGCGAGTCGGCGGAACACGCCCTCGGCCGTCGGTGAGCGGCAGATGTTTCCCATGCAGACGAACAGGACTCTCATGTCGCTCCGTGCTGTTGCAGGCTGGCGCCGCCATTCTACCGCGCAGCGCTGGCAGCGATGAGCCGCGGGACCCGGCGCCTCGCCGTCTACGCGCTGCTTGGCGTGCTGGTGCTAATCGCCGGCCTCGCGGCCTTCCTGCGCTGGGGACCCATCACGATCTCGAGTCCCCGCATGCTCGCGGACTTTGCCCTCGGCCGGGGCATCGATCCGCCCACCGCGGAACAGGTGGCCGCGCGCCTTCAGGTCGCGCCCGGGTTCAGCCTGCAGGCCTACTCGACCGACGTGCCGCTCGCGCGGGTGATGGTCGTCACCTCATCGGGCGACGTCATCGTCAGTCGCACGCGTCTCGGCATCGTGTCGATACTCGAGCGGGATCGCGATGGCGACGGGCGCGCCGACGGCGTGCGCACCCTGTTCGAAAATCTCGACGGGCCCCATGGCCTCGCGCTGCACGAAGGCTGGCTCTATGTCGCGGAGAAGACGGCTGTCGGCCGGGTTCGCTTCGATGCCGCACGCGGCGCCGTCACGGGGCCATACACGCACGTCCTGACCGGGCTCACGAGCAACGGCTTTCACCAGACGAAGTCGATCGGCTTCGGTCCGGACGGCTGGCTGTACCTCAGCCAGGGTTCGACCTGCAACGCCTGTGTCGAGGCCGACGGGCGTCGTGCCGCGATGATGCGCATGCAACCCGATGGCTCGAGGGCAGAGATCGTCGCCACCGGCCTGCGCAACAGCGTTGGATTCGACTGGGCACCCTGGGACGGAGCCGTGTACGCGACGGAGAACGGCCGCGATCTCCTGGGGGACGACTTTCCTCCGGACGAGCTGAATCGCATCGAGTCGGGCGGCTTCTACGGCTGGCCCTACTTCAATGGCGCCGGAGTACCCGACCCGGACGTTGCGCCCGCACCGGGAACGCAACCGCCGCCGTCCACGTCACCGGTGCACGAATTCCGGCCACACAACGCCCCGCTCGGCGTGCATTTCCTGCGCGTCGCGAACGCAGGCTCCGGATACGAGCGGACGGCGCTCGTGGCTCTGCACGGGTCGTGGAATCGGCGTGTGCCGGATGGCTACAAGGTGGTCGCACTTCACTGGATGGCGGACGGCAGCATCGTCGAACGTGATTTCCTGACCGGGTTCCTCGGCCCGGACGGCGTCATCGGACGTCCTGCCTTCATCGCGGAGGGGCCGGACGGCGCGCTCTACGTATCGGACGACTATGCAGGCGTCATCTACCGGGTGGTCGCGCGTCAGGGCCACTGATGGGCGTTCGAGTCGAAGGCCGGGGAACTCCTGCGCACGATGCAGAAGCGCTGGCCGGTGGGCGCCTCCATGACCCACCACGTCTCGACCTGCGCGACGCGACGCGCTCCGAGCGCCTCGAGCCGGCGAACCTCGGCCTCGATATCGTCCGTCTCGATATCGACGTGGACCCGGCTCGGATGACTCACGGCCTGTACCTCGATGTGGAGGTCGCCGGACGGGTCGACGAGCCGCGCGTACTTCTCCCCTTCCTCGGCCGGTAAGGCGCGGACTTCCATGCCCAGGGCACCGCCCCAGAATTCCGCGGCCGCCGACAGGTCATCCGTCCGGCAGTCGATGATGAATCCCGCGAGCCTGCTCTTGTGCATCGCCTGCCCTCGTCGCCCTGAGTGGGGCCCGATGGTAGTGCATCCGCCGGATCGACGCTCCGCACGTTGGACCGGGCCTGGTCGGGGTGACAAACTCAGCCTTCGGCGGAGGTCTGCCGCTCAATCGCGATGTCGAACTCGAGACTCGTCTACTCCACTGGTCGGGGCCGCCTGTGTCCGGAATGCGGTCGCCCCGTGGCCGACTGCCGCTGCCGGCGCAGCAAGGCCGCCGTCGTCGCACCGAGGGGCGACGGCACCGTGCGGGTCGGTCGCGAGACCAGTGGACGCAAGGGCAAGGGCGTGACCGTGATCACCGGCCTGCCGCTCGCAGGCGCGCCGCTCGACGAACTGGCCACCCGCCTGAAGAAGCGTTGCGGCTCGGGCGGCACCGTGCGCGAAGGCGTGATCGAGATCCAGGGCGATCACCGCGATGTGCTCGTCGCGGAGCTCTCCCGCCTCGGCTACCCGGTCAAGCGCTCCGGCGGCTGAGCGTCGGCCGCGTGCGGCTCAACAAGTATCTCGCCGAGACCGGCGCCTGTTCGCGCCGCGAGGCCGACGAGTGGATCGAGGCCGGTCGTGTCACCGTGAACGGTGCCCGGGCCGTGCTCGGCACGCAGGTAAACGACGGCGACGAAGTGCGTGTGGATGGCGCGCCCGCCGGCGTCCGGCCGCGCCGGATCTACCTCGCCCTCAACAAGCCGGTCGGAATCGAATGCACGACCGACCGCACGGTGCCCGGCAACATCGTCGACTTCGTCGGCCACCCGGAGAGAATCTTCCCGGTCGGCCGGCTCGACAAGGACTCCGAAGGCCTCATCCTGCTCACCAACGACGGCGACATCGTCAATACCATCCTGCGGGCGGAGAACGAGCACGAGAAGGAATACCTCGTCGCGGTGGATCGGCCGCTCACGACGCAGTTCCTCGCGGCCATGGCACGCGGCGTGCCGATCCTGGACACCGTGACGAACCCCTGCAGGTTGACGCCGGTCGGCAGGAACACCTTCCGCATCGTGCTCACGCAGGGTCTCAACCGGCAGATACGCCGCATGTGCGAGCACTTCGGGTACACGGTCCGCAGGCTGCAGCGCGTGCGGATCATGAGCGTCCACCTCGGCCGGCTCCCCGTCGGCGAATGGCGCAGCCTCACGCCTGCGGAACTGCGCGGCCTGCGACCGGCGGGCCGGCCGGTCCTCAGCCTGAAGAAATAGCGTCGGCCTCGCGCCGGCTGCGCTTGTGGCGCAGGTCGAGGTAGAGGTTGTACATGGCGACGCCGGCTGGAAACAGGTTCGACAGGATGCCCACCGAGTCGTTCTTGCCGAAGACGAAGTAGGACAGCAGCAGGACGCTGCCGGTGATGCTCATCAGCCAGAAGGCGGTCGGAACCACCGGCCGGCGGTGCTTGCGCGAGTAGTGCATCTGCACGAACCAGCGGCCCGCGAACAGCGCCACGCCGAGGTAGCCGATGAGTTTCCACGGCGTGATGGTCAGACCGAACGCGGTCGTCAGCACCTCGTTCATGCGACTACTCCGGACAGGACTGGGTCTTCATGCCGCGCCGAGCTGGCGACGCGCGCGGCGCAGATCCGACTCGGTGTCGACGCCTGGCTGGGGCGGCTCGAGGCAGGCCGCGACGGCGATCCGCACGCCGTTCTGCAGCGCCCGCAACTGCTCGAGCCTCTCGATGAGCTCGAGGCTCGACGGCACCATCGCGGTGACGCGCCGCAGGCAACCGACGCGATAGGCGTAGATGCCCACGTGCCGCATGGCACCGGCGAACTCGCGCTGGCTGCCGATTGCGCCCCTCGCGCCGTCGCGGGCCCAGGGAATCGGCGCGCGACTGAAGTAGAGCGCCGCCCCGTCGCGGGCCGTGACGACCTTGACGACGTTCGGGTCGAGGAACTCGGCGAGGCGCTCGATCGGCGTGGCCAGCGTCGCGATTCCCGCGGTCGTATCCCGCACCAGGAGATCCGCAACCTGTTCGATGAGGCGCGGCGGCAGGAACGGCTCGTCGCCCTGCACGTTCACGACGATCGTGTCGTCGTCCCAGCCGCGCAGCGCCGCCACGGCCGCGACCCGGTCGGTGCCCGAGGGCAGTTCCACTGCGGTCAGGACGGCGATCCGCTCGCCCGGCGCGCGCGGGTCGACGACGACTGCCGCGATGCGCTCGTCATCCGTCGCGACCAGAACCTCCCGCGCGCTGCTGGCGCAGGCACGCTCGACCACGCGCTGGATCATCGGCTGGCCGCCGATGTCGAGCAGCGGCTTGCCTGGCAGCCGGGTCGACGCGTAACGCGCCGGTATGACGACGTGGAAGCTCACGGTCAGCCTGCGAGCAGCGGGTCGCCGGTGTCGAGCGCGCGCGCCTCCTCCTCCAGCATCACCGGGATGCCATCGCGCACCGGGAAGGCAAGCCGGTCCGCGCGGCAGACGAGGCAGGGGACCTCCTTGTGCCACAGCAGCGGGCCCTTGCAGACCGGGCAGGCGAGGATGTCGAGCAGCTTGCTATCCAAGTTTGACTCCCGCACCGGTCAGGCCGGTGCGCTCGATGACCGTGTCGAGCAGGGCCGCGGCTTCCGCCCGGTCGATGTGGATGCCGAGTTCCACGAACCACCAGCCGGGTCGGGCGAATGGCTGGCATTTTACGGCATCTTTCTCCGTCATCAGGACCGTTGCATCGGCCGGCAACGGCAGGGACGACGGATCGAGCGACGCGTGGTCCGGCAGGGCGCGGGCGACGACGTCGAGCCCGGCGTCGCGCAGGCCGGCGAAGAAGGCCTGCGGGTGACCGATCGCAGCGAGCGCGTGCACGGCCTTGCCGGTGAATGCAGCGAGGGCACGACGTTCACCGGACACGAGATTCACGGCATCACCGAGCCGGAAGCGCGCATGCACGACCCGGGGCCCCCCCAGTTCCATGCGGGCCCGCGCACCTCGGCCCCTGGCCGTCAACACTACGGCGTGCGTACGTTCGATGCGGCTCGGCGGTTCACGCAGAGGACCCGCCGGCAGCATTCGCCCGTTCCCGAAACCCCGCTCGGCATCGACCACCGCGATTTCGCAATCGCGGGCGAGACGCAGGTGCTGCAGGCCGTCGTCACAGACGATCACTTCGGCTCCGTCCTCCGCTGCGAGCCGCGCGGCGGCAACGCGGTCCGCACCGATCGCTACGACATGGGGCCCGTGCGCAACGTGCACGAGTGCTTCGTCGCCGACATCGACAGGCGCGTCCGCGGCCGAGACGCGACGGGCATGACCCGGGTGGCGCCCGCGGTAACCCCGCAACACGACCCCGACGCGCCGGCCCCTCAGTCCCAGCTCATGGGCGAGCCAGGCGGCCACCGGCGTCTTACCCGTACCACCGACCGTCACGTTGCCGACCACGATCACGGGCACGCCCACGAAGTGCGTGCGCAGCAACCCGAGCCGGTAGAGCTCCCTGCGCAGCGCCACGACGGCCCGGAACAGCCAGGCGAGCGGCCAGAGCGGCAGGCTGAGCCACGCGGGCCCGTACCAGAGCCGCTGGACCACGGCGTCGGCGCTCATTCGTTGAACTGCATCCGGTACAGGACGGCGTACTGGCCGTCGCGCGCCAGCAGCTCCTGGTGCGTGCCGGTCTCGACCAGGCGGCCGCCGTCCATGACCAGGATCCGGTCGGCCTTCTCCACCGTGGACAGTCGATGTGCGATGACGAGCGTCGTGCGGTCCTTCATCAGCTGTTCGAGCTGCTCCTGGATCTGCCGCTCGAGTTCCGTGTCGAGCGCGGAGGTGGCTTCGTCGAGGATGAGGATCGGCGTGTTGCGCAGCAGGGCCCGCGCGATCGCGATCCGCTGGCGCTGCCCGCCCGAGAGCAGCGCGCCGCGGTCGCCGACGACCGTTTCGAGACCGTCCGGCATCTGGTCCGTGAACTCGGTGACGCGCGCGGCGCGTGCCGCCGCCTCGATCTCGTCCACGCCGGCGGGAAATCCGAACGCGATGTTGCTGCGGATGGAGTCGTTGAACAGCACGACGTCCTGGCTCACGAGGCTCATCTGGGCGCGCAGTTGGCCGAGCGGGTATTCGCGGACGTCGTGCCCGTCGAGGAGCACGCTGCCGCCGCTCACGTCGTAGAAGCGGGGCAGCAGGTTCACGATCGTGGACTTGCCGCTGCCCGAGCGACCCACGATGGCGCAGGTCTCGCCCCGGCGCACCTGGAAGCTCACGCCGTGCAGGACGTCCTCCGCCCCCGCCGGGTAGCGGAACCGTGCCGCCCGGTACTCGATCTCGCCACGCACCCGGGTCACGGGCAGGGTCCCACCCGCGGGCTCGGGCGGCGTGTCGAGGATCTCGAAGATGTTCTGCGCGGCGGCAATACCCTGCTGCAGCGGGCCGGCGACGTTGACGAGGCGGCGCAGCGGCGCCGTGATCAACATCAGCGCCGCGATGAACGAGGTGAACTCGCCGACGGTCATGCGCCCGTTGATCGCGTCGACGGTGGCGAGGTAGAGCACGCCGGCGAGACCGGTCGCCGCGATGGTCTGCACCACCGGGTTGCTGAGCGCCTTGGTCAGCATCAGCTTCATGTGCGAGCGACGGTTGTGCTCGATCACGGCGTCGAACAGCGAGGCCTCGTAGTCCTGTGCGTTGAACACCCGCACGACGCGCGGGGCCTCGATCGCCTCCTTCGCCACGCGCGTCACGTCGCCCATGGAGTCCTGGATGCGGCGGCTGTAGCGACGGAACAGCAGGTTGATCCGCCGGATGAGAACCGCGATCAGCGGGCCGACCACCAGGCTGAACAGGGTCAGCCTCGGATTGAGGTAGAGCAGGTAGCCGATGAGCCCGACGATGGTGAGGCTGTCGCGGATGAAGACCGTGATGGAGTCCGTCGTCGCCTGCGCGACCTGCTCGGTGTTGTAGGTGAGCCGCGACAGCAGGACGCCGGACGCCTGCCGGTCGAAATACCCGACGGGCAGCCGCAGGAAGCGGTCGAAGATCTGGCCCCGCAGCGTCTTGACGATCCGGCGGCCGACGTAGCCGGGGCAGTAGGTCTGCAGGAAGTCGCCGGCTCCGCGCAGGACGAAGAGCCCGACCAGCGCGAGCGGCACGAGCCAGACCATGCGCTCGTCCTTCGCGACGAAGGTGCCGTCGAGGAAGAACTTGACGAACGCAGCCCAGCCGGCGTCGGTCGCGGCGAAGATTGCCATTCCCAGCACGCCGAACAGGAAGACGCCCTTGTGCGGCCGCAGGTAGCCGAGCAGCCTGCGATAGGTCGCCAGGGCGCCTGGCGGCATCCGCGTCTCGGACCTCTTACCCGCCCGGGGCGCCATCGTTGACTGTTGCGATGTTGATCTGCCGGTAGCCGAGGCGGCCTGCGACGTCCATCGCGGTCACGACCGACTGGTGCATGGCCCGCGCATCGGCGCGGATGGTGACCGGTATCGCGCGATTGCCCTTGGCGGTCCGGCCGATTGCGACCGCCAGCGTGTCGGGGCTGTTGTTGATGAGCGGACGTCCGTTGACGCGGTAGCCGCCTTCGGCCGTCACCTCGATCTCGACCGCGTCGCGCACCGATACCGCATCCGGCTCCACGCCCGCCTCGGGCAGGCGGATCTGCAGCCGCCCCTCGTCGATGAACCGCGTCGAGAGCATGAAGAAGATGAGCAGCAGGAGCACGACGTCGATGAGCGACGTCATGTTGAGGTCGGGTTCCTCTCTGCGCCGCGGCTGGAACCTCACGCGGCGACGTCCTCCAGCGCGAGGGGACGGGTTCCGGACGACCGGTCGATCGCCTGTACGAGCTTGATGGATTCCTTCTCCATCTGGATCACGTGGGCGTCCACGAGACCGCGCAGGTACCGGTAAGCCACGAGCGCAGGAATGGCGACCAGCAACCCGGCCGCCGTGGTGATCAGTGCCTCGGCAATGCCGCTTGCCATCGCAGTCGGGTTGCCGACGCCCGCAACCGTAATCGCCTTGAACGTGCGGATCATGCCGGTGACGGTACCGAGCAGGCCGAGCAACGGCGAGATCGCCGCGATCGTGCCGAGCATGTTGAGGAAGCGCTCGAGGTCGTGCACGACGTGGCGCCCCGCGTCCTCGATCGCGCCGATCATCACCGCCCGGTCGCGATGGCGGTTCGCGAGCCCGGCCGCGAGCACCCGGCCGAGCGGCGAATGCTGCTGCAGCGCGAGGATCTGCTTGTCCGACAGCGCCCGGTTCTCTACCCACTGCCAGACCTTGTCGGTCAGCTCGGCCGGAACGACGCGGGGTTCGCGCAGGGTCCACAGTCGCTCGAGGATGATGGCGACTGCCATGATGGAGCACAGGATGATCGGCACCATCACGATGCCGCCGGCCTTCACGATTTCGAACATGTGCTCGCTCGCATCCCTCTGCGCTGGGCCCGCGGATGATACTTGAAGGCCCTGCGTGCTGCGACACGCCCCGATGCTCAGGGATCCTGCCAGAGCCTGCGGTGGAACAGGCGCCATTCGCGCGGCGCCCGCAGCGCCTGCTCCGGATCCACGTCGAACTCGATCGCGCCCGATCGCGACGTCTCGATCACCGCGGCACCTGCGTCCGCCCAGCGGTCGACGACTTCGCGGGCGGGAAATCCCCAGCGATTGCGATGTCCCGCCGACACGACGGCCCATTGCGGCCGAGTCGCAGCGACCAGCCCCGGGCTCGACGAGCTGCGGCTGCCGTGGTGCGGCACGACGAGCACGTCCACCGCGCCCGGTGGAGCCGCGCGCAGCAGTTCCTCCTCCGCCGCGCGCTCGACGTCACCACCCAGAAGGAACACGTGCGGACCCGCGCGGATCCTGAGGACGCAGGAGCGATCGTTGTCCCCGGGCAGGACATCGACGCCCGGGTGCAGCCACTCGAACCTCACGCCGTCCCAGTCCCAGTGCTCGCCCCGCAGGCAGCGCTCCACGCGTCCGAGGGGGTGCAGGGCCTGGCCGCTCGCGGCCCTGCGCTTCACCCTCAGCGTCCTTGCCAGCGTGGCGGCCCCTCCGACGTGGTCGTCGTCGTCGTGGCTCGCGACGAGCAGGTCGATGCCGCGTATCCCACGGTGCCTGAGATACGGCTCGACCGCGAGTGCACCGGCGTCGGCTCCACTGCGAAATGACGGACCCGTGTCGTACACCAGCACGTGATGTCGCGTCTCGACGACGGCGGCCAGTCCCTGCCCGACGTCGAGCACGGCAAGATTGAGCGCACCGTGCTGCGGCGGCACGGCGCGCCAGGCGCAGAGAGAGACCACGATGACCAGTCCCGCCACGCGGGCCTGCGCAGGCAATGGTGCCAGGGCGGCCGCCGCTCCGAGCGTCAACGCGAGCCAGCCGCCCCAGGGGAGACCCGCGATGCCCCAGGCGGCGAGCGGCCACGAAGCGGGAATGCCGATCACCGGCCAGGTCAGCTCGATGAACCAGGCGACGGCCGCGAGCGCCGGCGTACCGAGGTCCGGAACGATCATTGCGAGACCGGTGGCGAGCAGCACCGCCGGGACGATGAGCAGTGTGTACAGCGGTATGGCAAGCGCATTGACCGGACCGGACACCAGTGACACTGCGCCGAACGTGCCGATGAGGACCGGTACCAGCCCAATGGTCACGGCGAGCTGCGTCACGACGAACCCGCGTAGCAGACCGCGCGTGACCAGCTCTCCGCGCACGACGAACACGATCGACGCCACCGCGACGAAGGACAGCCAGAATCCGGGCGCGAGTGGTGCCAGGGGATCGAGGACGAGTACCGCGAGCGCACCGAGCGCGAGCACAGCGGCGGGATCGATCCGCCTGCGCAGCCTCAGCGCCGCGGCGACGACCACGATCATGATCGCCGTGCGCTCCGTGGGCACCGACCAGCCGGCGAGCGCCGAGTACGCGATCGCGGTCGATGTCCCGGCCACGAGGGCCGCGTCGCGCGTCGTGCCCGTCGCGCCGTGACGCAGTCGCAACCGCTGCACCGCGGCGCCGAGCCAGGCCGCCAGCGCGGCCAGCATGCCGATGTGCATGCCCGAGATGGCCATGAGGTGGCTCGTGCCGCTGCGCGCGAGGGCCCGCCACTGCTCCGGGCTCAGCGCGTCCTGCAGCCCCACCGAGAGTCCGGCGACGATACCCGTGGCCGGCCGCTCGCCAAGCGCGGCACGGATCGCATCGTGCGCGCGTCCGCGCGCCACCAGGACCGGGCGCCGCCAGGCATCCAAGCGCGTGCGGCCCTCGCTCGTCGCGCTTCGCACGTAGCCGGTCGCGCCGATGCCCTCGCGCAGCATGCGACCCGCGTAGTCGCTGCCGCCCGGATTGGCGAATCCGCGTGGCCGGCGCAGCCGCGCCTCGAGCGACAGGCGCTCCGCCGGACGAGGCATGAACGCGGGCTCGTACCAGGTGAGCTCGATGCGCGACGGGATCCCCGCGGCGGGCGCCGTCGCAAACCGGAACCGGATGCCCTGCGGCACTGCCTGCGGCACCGAATCCACCACCCCGCTAATTTCGACTGTGCGTGCCTCGAGAGCAGGGTCGAGCCGGTCGTCCAGGCGACGGCCGGTCTCCCACCAGCAGAGGACGAATGCAGCAAGCAAGGCGAGCACCCACCAGCGCCGCGACAGGAACGCCACGACGAGGCCAGGTGCGATGCCGCAGGCGAGGACCTCGCCCGGGGGCAGGGCGGGCCCGCCGAGCAATGCGCAGATGCCCGCCAGGCTCGCGAGTGCGACTGCAACCATCCACCCGGCTCCAGCGAGTTCCCGAGGCAGGCAGGTTGCCCCTGCGCACGCCGGCACACGACCTGGATTTCGGGCGTCTTCGTCCCGATTCAGGGCGAGCCGAGACGGCCGTCGTTCAGTTCCAGCACACGTTGCATGCGCCCCGCGATCTCGCCCGCGTGGGTCACGATCACCAGGCTCGTACCGAGCTCGCGATTGAGCTCGAGCATCAGCTCGAGCACGCCACGTGCGTTCCCGCCGTCGAGGTTCCCGGTGGGCTCGTCGGCGAGCACGATCTGCGGCCGGGTCACGAGCGCGCGTGCCACGGCCGCCCGTTGTCGCTCGCCACCCGACAGCTGGGCCGGCCGGTGCGTGAGTCGTGCTCCGAGTCCGACCCGCTCGAGGAACCAACGTGCCTCGTGCACCGCGTCCGCGACCGTCGTGCGTCGCACGAGCAGCGGCATCGCCACGTTCTCGAGCGCCGTGAACTCGGGCAGCAGGTGATGGAACTGGTAGACGAACCCGAGCGCGCGGTTGCGCAGCGTGCCGCGCGCGGCATCGGACAGCTCGGCGAGCGAATGCCCCGCGATGCGCACGACGCCGCTCGACGGCAGGTCGAGGCCTCCCAGGATCTGCAGCAGGGTCGTCTTGCCCGAGCCCGACGCGCCGACGATCGCCAGCGTCTCGCCGCGCCCGACCACGAGATCCACGCCCCGCAGGACCTCGAGCGCCTGGCCGGCCTCAGTGAAGGACTTGCGGACATCCGTGCAGCTCAGCACCGTCGACTCAGTCATGCCGCAACGCCCTCGCCGGATCGGTTCTCGCTGCCCGCCAGGCGGGGTAGAGCGTCGACAGGCAGCACAGCACGAACGCCGTCGCCGCGATGAGCACGACGTCGTCCGACTCCACGCGCGCCGGCAGGTCGCTCATCAGGTAGACGCTCGCGTCCATGAAGCGCGTGCCGAGCACACGCTCGAGACCGTGGACCAGGCCCTCCAGGTTGACCGACAGCAGCACGCCGAGCGCCACCCCCGCCAGCGTGCCCGCGAGCCCGATCGCCGTGCCCTGGGTCGCGAACACGGCGAGTACGCTCCACCGGCGCGCCCCCAGCGTGCGCAGGATCGCGATGTCGGGCTGCTTGTCCTTCACCGCCATCACCATCGTGGACACGATGTTGAACGCCGCGACCGCGACCACCAGCAGCAGGATGAAGAACATCATGCGCTTCGTGAGCTCGATCGAGCGGAAGAAATTGGCGTGACGCTGCGTCCAATCCTCGACGTAGAGCCCGCCGCCGAGCGATCGCGCGACCTCGCGAGCGACGAGCGGAGCACGGAACGGGTCATGGACCGCGAGCCGCAGGCCGGTCACGTGGTCGCCGGTCCTGAAGAGCCGGGCGGCGTCCTCGAGGTGCACGAGCGCGAGTCCGCTGTCGATTTCGTACATGCCCGAGGCGAAGGTACCCGCGACGACGAAGCGCCGCATGCGCGGCACCACGCCGGCCGGCGTCACGGTGCCCTGGGCGATCGCGACGACGACGTTCCCGCCGGTGCGGACTCCGAGCCGGGCGGCGAGTTCCGAGCCGAGCAGGATGCCGAAACCGCCCGGTCTCAATGCGTCGATCGAACCGCTCGAGATGCGGTCGCGGATCGACGATACGCTCGCCTCGAGCGCCGGGTCGATCCCGCGCACGGCCGCGGCGCTCGCCGTGCCGCGCGCGCGATCGGCGATCAGCAGTCCCTCGCCCTCGACGAATGGCGCGACCGCCGTGACCCCGGGTTGGGCGAGCGCCCGTCCACGGAGATCCCGCCAGTCCTGGAGACCGGCTCCGAACGCCGTCAGCGTGGCGTGCGCCGTCATGCTGAGGATGCGGCTGCGCAACTCGCGCTCGAATCCGTTCATCACCGACAGCACCACGATCAGCACCGCCACGCCGATCGCCACGCCGAGCATGGAGATGGTCGAGATGAACGACAGGAAGCGGTTCCCGGTCGAGCGCAGGTACCGGCGCCCGATCCTCAGCTCGAACGGAGTGCCACCGGCCATCATTCGTACCGCAGCGCCTCGGCCGGCTGCGTGGCCGCGCCGCGCAGGGCCGGGTAGATCGTCGCGAGCACGGTGAGCGCGAAGGCCACGACGGCAATTGCGACGATCTGCGCCGCACGGGGCTCCGACGGAATCTCGGTAATGTAGTAGACCGTCGGATCCATGACGTGGAAGCGGAACAGCCGCTCGAGGACCGGCACGATCTCGCCGACGTTCATTGCGACGACGATCCCGAGCAGTGTGCCGAGGACGGTGCCGATCGCGCCGATGACCAGCCCCTGGGTGAAGAAGACGCCCACGACGCCGGCCGGGGCGAGCCCCAGCGTGCGCATGATCGCGATGTCCGACCGCTTCTCGTTCACGACCATGACCAGGGCAGCGACGATGTTGAACGCGGCCACCGCGACCACCAGCATCAGGATCAGGCTCATCATGGTCTTTTCGATGCGGATCGCGCGGAAATAGGCCGCATGCTCGCGACTCCAGTCGCGCACCTCGAATCCCGGGCCGAGCGCCGCGCCGACCTGCGCCGAGATCCGCGGCGCCGCCATCACGTCCGTGAAGCGCAGGCGCAGGCCCGAGGGCGTGGTCCCGTTGCCTGCCAGGTCTGCGGCATCGGCAAGGGCGACGAGCGCCAGCGATGCATCGTGGTCCTGCAGCCCGACCTCGAACACGCCGGAGACCTCGAAGGTCTGCAGGACGGGACGGCCGCCCGAGGAGATCATGTCGTGGCCCGGCACCATCACGGTGATCTGGTCGCCGACCTCGGCCCCGAGCTGCCAGGCCAGCACGCGACCGATGATCATGCGTCGCGACCCCGGCACGAGCTCGGCGAGTTGCCCTTCGACCAGGTGCTGCTCGACCGTCGACACCTGCGACTCGAGCGCGGGATCGAGACCGTGCAGCACGGCAGGTTGCAGTCGACCGGCCCGCCCGATCATTGCCTGCACGTCGGCGAACGGGGCCGCGCCGGTGGTGCCGGGGACCTCGCGTACCCGACGCGCGACGGACTGCCAGTCCCTCATCAGGCCGGGCGGGCCGAGCAGCGTCGCATGCGCGGTCAACGCCACGAGGCGGCTGCGCAGCTCGCCTTCGAAGCCGTTCATCACCGAGATGATCGTGATCAGGGCGGCCACGCCGAGCCCGACACCGAGCATGGACACCCAGGAGATGAACGACACGAAGAACCCTCGTCGGCGGGTCCGTACGTAGCGCAGGCCAACGAAGATGGGCAGCGGGTGGAACATCGGGGTCGTCGCGAAAAGCCGCAAGGCTACCCGCGTGGCGCTGCCATTGCACGCGCGCGCCACCGGCCCGATGCGCCGGACAGAGCGCAATTCCGCGAACCGGTCACGCCCCCGGCGACGGTCGGGTGTTATATTTGCGGCGGCTACCGAGTTGAGGTCGCGACGATGCGCAAGACTTTCCTGGCTGCGATGGGCGTGGTGTGCGGATTCGCCTGGGCCCATGCGCCCGCCCAGAACCTGCAGATGGCCGATGCGCCGGAGACCCGCGCCCGGGCGGCGACGCCGTCGCGCGGAACCAGCATGGCGCAGGTGGAAAGGCAGTTCGGCGCGCCCGCGGAACGCTTTGCGGCGGTCGGTCAGCCACCGATCACCCGCTGGGTCTATCCGGACTTCGTCGTGTTCTTCGAATACAGCCACGTGATCCACGCAGTCGCAACGACTGCGGCAGCGAGCCAGTGATCCACTGACTTCGCGGCTGCGGGCCTTGCCTGCGGCCGGTCTGCTACCCTTCCACGCTGCCCGAGCGCTCCGCTCGCTGCGTCCAGTTCCGAGCAAGTCTCAAGACACGCTCGTAACATATTGTTAGTAAATGACATTTGACCAAAGACTTCCTGTCCGCGGCGGACCCCCCGTGCGCTGGGTCGGCCTGGCCGGGGCTGCAGCGGCACTGTCCGCCGCCCGCGCGGCCGAAGGAGCCGACGCGACGATTCTCGTCCTTGCACCGGACGCGAGCGCCGCCGCGCGACTCGAAGAGGAGTTGCGCTTCTTCGCGCCACCGCAGCTGCCCGTCCATCCCTTCCCGGGCTACGAAACACTCCCATACGACCAGTTCTCGCCGCACCCGGACATCATTTCCCAGCGGCTGCGCACGCTCGCGAGCCTCCCCGGGCTGCGTGCCGCCATCGTCGTCACCGACCTTGCAACCGCGTTGCAGCGCCTGCCGCCCCGCGACTTCGTAGACGGCCACGTGCTCAATCTCGCCATCGGCCAGGAACTCGACCTCGAAGCGTTCCGCCTGCGCCTGACGGCGGCGGGCTATGCGAGCGTGCCGCAGGTCGCCGGGCCCGGTGAGTACGCGATCCGCGGTTCGCTCTTCGATGTCTTTCCAATGGGCAGCGAGGCGCCGCTGCGCGTCGACCTGTTCGACCGCCAGATCGACAGCATCCGCAGCTTCGACGCCGACACGCAGCGATCGAGCGAGCGACTCCCGCGGGTCGACCTGCTCCCGGGACGCGAGTTCAGCCTCGCTCCCGAATCGACGCGCGATTTCCGCCGGCGATTCCGCACCCGCTTCGAAGGCGACCTGACGCGCATGCCGCTCTATCGCGACCTCGGCGAGGGCCTCGCGCCTGCGGGCATCGAGTATCACCTCCCCCTGTTCTTCGAGCGTACCGCGACACTGTTCGACTACCTGCCCGGGCGCTGCGTCGTCGCATTGCCGGCCGGTCACGCTGCATTGCTCGCGGGCGCCTGGCGCGCGATAGAGGAACGATACGAGGAGCGGCGCTACGACCTCGAGCATCCCGTGTTGAGGCCCGACGAGGCGTTCGTGCCGCCCGGCGACTGGACGACGCAGGCAGGCCGGCATCCCTGCCTGCTCCTCGGCGAAGATGCGGGCCCGGAAGGATCGGCTGGCGAGGTCACGATCGTCGACCTGCGCGCGTCGGAACCACCCAGCGTCCGGCTCGATCCCCGCCACGCGGGAACGATCGAGGCCTTCGCGTCCCTGTTGAGCGCCGACCCGGGGCGTTCGCTCATCGTGGCGGAATCACCGGGGCGGCGCGAAGTGCTGCGCGAGCTGCTGCGTCCGCACGGAATCGATCCGCCGCTCGTGGCGGGCTGGCAGGAATTCCTGGCCTCCACGGCCAGTCTCGCGATCGCGGTCGCACCGCTCGCATCGGGCGTCGTGTTCGACGATCCACCGATCACGCTGTACGCCGAGGAGCAGCTGT
Organism: Steroidobacteraceae bacterium; assembly: GCA_018059685.1. Classification (GTDB taxonomy): domain Bacteria; phylum Pseudomonadota; class Gammaproteobacteria; order Steroidobacterales; family Steroidobacteraceae; genus RPQJ01. The sequence goes on from JAGOXN010000001.1 coordinate 25,084, forward strand.
TCGGCGCACGTGCCCGCCAGGAGCGCCGTCGGCGTCGCTCCGACCGCGATCCCGCCCGCATCATCCAGCAGCTCGCGGACCTGCGCGCGGGCGCGCCGGTCGTGCACGAGGACTACGGCGTCGGGCGCTACCTCGGCCTCATGACCATGGAGGCCGGAGGTCTCCCGGCCGAGTTCCTCGTGCTCGAGTACGCCGACGGCGACAGGCTCTACGTCCCGGTGCAGGCCCTCGAGCGCATCAGCCGTTACACCGGAGCGCCGCCCGAAGGTGCGCCGCTGCACAAGCTCGGCAGCGAGCAGTGGGCGAAGGCCCGCAGCCGGGCCGCGGCGCGGATCCGCGACGCCGCGGCGGAACTGCTCGACGTCTACTCGCGGCGCGCCGCGCGCGAGGGGCACGCGTACACGATTGACGAGCAGCAGTTGCACTCGTTCGAAGCGTCCTTCCCGTTCGAGGAGACGGCGGACCAGGCGGCCGCGATCGCCCAGGTGCTCGGGGACATGCGCTCGCCACGCCCGATGGATCGCGTCGTGTGCGGCGACGTGGGGTTCGGCAAGACCGAGGTTGCGCTGCGTGCGGCCTTCGTCGCGGTGCATGGCGGCAAGCAGGTCGCCGTGCTGGTGCCGACGACACTCCTTGCGCAGCAGCACCACCAGACGTTCCTCGACCGGTTCGCCGACTGGCCCGTCAAGGTGGAACTCCTGTCGCGTTTCCGCGCCGACGCCGAGGCCAGGGGAACCCTCGCGGGACTCGCGGCGGGCAACGTGGACATCGTGATCGGCACGCACCGACTGCTGCAGCCCGGGGTGCGTTTCAGGGACCTCGGCCTCATCATCGTCGACGAGGAACACCGCTTCGGCGTGCGCGACAAGGAACGGCTCAAGGCCCTGCGTGCCGAGGTCGACGTCCTGACGCTGACTGCGACGCCCATTCCGCGCACGCTCAACATGGCGATCGGCGGGCTGCGTGACCTCTCGCTCATCGCCACGCCGCCGGCCACGCGCCTGTCGATCAAGACCCTGGTGTCGGAGTGGAGCGCCCCCACGATCCGCGAGGCGTGCCTGCGCGAGCTGCGACGCGGCGGCCAGGTCTACTTCGTGCACAACTCCGTCGAGACGATCGAGCACACCGCCCGCGTCCTGCAGGAACTCGTGCCCGAGGCGCACATCGCGATCGGGCACGGCCAGATGCGCGAACGCGACCTCGAACAGGTGATGCTCGATTTCTACCACAGGCGCACCAACCTGCTCGTGTGCACGACGATCATCGAGAGCGGCATCGACGTGCCGACCGCAAACACCATCGTGATCGATCGGGCCGACCGATTGGGCCTCGCGCAGCTGCACCAGCTGCGGGGTCGCGTGGGACGTTCGCACCACCAGGCGTACGCCTACCTGGTCACCCCGCCCCGCAACGCGATGACTGCGGACGCGGCGCGGCGCGTCGAGGCCATCGAATCGCTGGAGGACTTGGGCGCGGGCTTCGTCCTCGCCACGCACGACCTGGAGATCCGCGGGGCAGGCGAGTTGCTCGGCGAGGACCAGAGCGGCCAGATCCACGAGATCGGCTTTGCGCTCTACATGGAGCTCCTCGAACGCGCCGTGGGCGCGCTGCGCGAGGGTCGCACCCCCGAGCTCGAGCGGCCGCTGCACCACGGGCCGGAGCTCGACCTCCATGTCCCGGCGCTGCTGCCGGAGGGATTCCTCCCCGACGTGCACGCCCGGCTCGTGCTGTACAAGCGGATCTCGGGCGTCGCGAGCGAAGCAGAACTCGACGACCTGCTGGCGGAGACGGTGGATCGCTTCGGCCCGCTGCCCGAACCGGCGCGCAACCTGTTCCGGATCGCGCGGCTGCGCTCGGCCGCGGTACGCCTCGGCATCGAGCGGCTCGACGTGGGTCCGGCCGGTGGTTCGGTCAGTTTCGCGGATGCGACGCCGGTCGATCCGGGTGCCCTGATCCTGCTGGTGCAGCGCAGCGCAAAGGCCCTGCGCTTCGACGGGCCACGCAAGGTGCGCTTTACCGGCTCGTTCAAGGAAGCGGGCGACCGTTTCGCCGCGGCCCAGGCGCACCTCGACGCCCTGGCCTCGTGCACCGTTCCGGCCGCCGCAGCCCGGGCCTAGCCGCCGATCGATCCCTCGACCACGACGTTGCCGCCGGCCTTCTTTGCCTCCGCCATCGCCGCCGCGGCGGCGTCGAGCAGGGTCTCGCACGGGCGATCCCGCGGAGGCGCCGCCGTGACCACGCCCACGCTGGCCGTCATGTACCGCCCGGTCCTGGATCTTGGATGATGGATGGCGAGCGCGCGGACGCGCTGCAGGATCCGCTCGGCGTGCTGCAGTGCGGCCGCCTGCTCCATGCTCACGCCGAGGACGAGGAACTCGTCGTCCCCCACGCGCGCGACCACGTCGCTCGCGCGCCGCATCGCCGAGGCGATCGTGCGGCCGACCTGGCGCACGACGTTGTCCGTGGCGCCGCGTCCGAAGACGTCGTGGTACTCGCGATAGGCGTCGAGATCCAGCCGGATGATGGTGAGCGCGCGGCCATCCCGCTGGCCGATCGACCAGTCCCTGCGCAGCACCTCGAGCAGGTGCTCCGGCGTGCTCAGGCCGCTGGTGCGATCCACGGCCGCAGCGAGCGCCCCGGGCGCGCTGCGCGGCAGCGGCCGATAGTACAGAGCGAGATGCCCGTCCGACAGCAGCACGGCCCAACGCTCGCAGTCGATCATCGTCCCGTCGCTGCGGCGCAGGCTGACGCGCAGGCCGACGCCGACACTGGTCAGGTTCGGGTCGGCCGGGGCCTCCGCCTCGATCTCCTCGAGCGTCCGGTCGGCCAGCCACTCCTCCGGCCGGCGCAGCAGCCCCGCCAGCGTCGCATTTCCATACATGATCCGCGGTGCGGCTGCACTGCCCTCGACCACGGCCAGGCCGTCGAGCGCATGGTGCAGGACTTCGGCGAGCAGACTGGGGTCTAGCGGGCTCATAGGCGGTCTGGTGGCTCCCTAGGCGTCGAGTTGCAGGCTCGGTGCGTCGCGGCAGTGGTCGACGGCGCCGCGGCATTCGTGCCAGCGCGCGCTTTGCATCAATGCGCCACGATCCGGCATCGGCCGGCCGTGCAGCCGCGCGAGACGGACCTGGCTCAATGGGTCCGCGACCCCCGCCAGCTCGTCGAGCGCCGCGAGCACCGCGGGGCGATCGTTGCACAACGGCAGCACGTCACAGCCCGCCGCAAGCGCCCGGCGCGCGCGTTCCGTCGCGGTTCCGGCGAATGCCGCCCCGCCCATGCTCAGGTCGTCCGAGAACACCGCGCCCGTGAAACCGAGGCTCCAGCGCAGTTCCTGCTGTATCCAGCGCCTCGAGAACCCGGCAGGCGCAGCATCCACTTCGGGAAACAGGACGTGTGCCACCATGACCGATGCCAGACCGTTCGCGATGAGGCGTCGATACGGAAGCAGGTCCTCACCGAGTGCCTCGAGCGGACGGCGGTCCACCGGCAGGGCCTTGTGCGAATCCACCACCACGGCGCCGTGCCCGGGAAAGTGCTTCGCCGTCGCCGCCATGCCGGCCGCGCGCATGCCCTGGATGCATGCGACCGCGAGCCGCGAGACGACCTCCGGATCGCGGTGGTAGGCGCGATCGCCAATCACCTCGCTCACCCCGTAGTCGAGGTCCACGCAGGGAGCGAAGCTCATGTCGACGCCGACTGCGCGCAACTCGGCCGCCAGCAGCCAGCCGCATTGCCAGGCGAGCCGCCGGCCGGCGTCGGGATCGAGGTCGTACGCGCGGCCGACCGCGCGCTGCGGCGGAAGCGCGGTGAAATCGCTGCGAAAGCGCTGCACGCGCCCGCCCTCGTGGTCGACCGCGACCAGCAGCGGCGGACGGCGCACCGACCGGATGTCACGCACCAGCGCCTCGAGCTGCGCAACGCTGGCGTAGTTGCGGGAGAACAGGATGACCGAGCCCACCAGCGGATGCGACAGGATCTCGCGATCCTCCGACGTGAGTTCCGTACCGGCGACGTCGACCATCAGGGGCCCGAGCGTCATGCTGCGCCCCTGTCACAGGCAGCCTGCCGCAAGCGCCCTGCGTCGCCTGCGAGCACGATCTCGTGTTGGACATCCAGGTGCATCGGATCAGCGATCGAAGACGGCCATGGCCTCGACGTGCATCGTGTGCGGGAACATGTCCATGACGCCTGCCGCGACCAGGCGAAACCCGTGGTCACGCACGAGGTCGCCCGCATCGCGGGCGAGGCTGCCCGGATGGCAGGAAATATACACGACGCGGCTCGCGCCACATCCCCCGACCACCTGCAGCACGTCCCGGGCACCGGCGCGCGGCGGGTCGAGCAGGACGCGCTCGTAGCGACGTGCCGCCCAGGGTTCCGCGAACGTGCGGGTCGCGAGATCGGACGCATGAAACGTGGCGTTCGCCACCGTGTTCGACGCGGCGTTCGCGCGCGCCCGGGCGACCAGCGTGGCCTCGCCCTCCACCCCCGTCACCGCCCGGGCCCGCGACGCGAGCGCGAGCGTGAAGTTGCCGAGGCCGCAGTACAGGTCGAGCACCTCCGCATCCGGCGGGACGTCGAGCAGCTCGACGGCACGCTCGACCATCGCCTCGTTCAGCGGTCCGTTGACCTGGATGAAGTCGACCGGTCCGAACTCGATGCGCAGCCCGAATGCCCGGAGCGTGTAATGCAGCGGCGGTCCGTCCCCCGCCAGCGGCACGACGGTGTCCGTACCCCCGGGCTGCAGGTACAGGCGAACGCGCCACCTCGCCTCGAACGCGCACAGCTTCTCGCGGTCCACCGGCGTCGGCGGCTCGAGCGTGCGCAGGACGAGGGCGCACGCGTCGTCCGCGACCGCGACTTCGACCTGCGGCACTCGCGTCGCGATCGAGAGGCTGCCGATGAGCGCCGCCAGGGGCTCGATGAGCCCGTCCGCCGGCGGCGCGAGCACGGGGCATGCACGAAGGTCGGCGACGTATGGCGCCGAGCGCTCGCGGAAACCGACGAGGACGCGACCCTTGGCGGTGACGAAGCGGACGCCGAGCCGGGCACGCCGTCGATAGCCCCAGGCTGGCCCCGTGAGTGGCGGCAGGATGCGCTCCGGTGCGACCCCTCCGATCCGTCCAAGGCTCTCGATGAGCTGCGACTGCTTGAACTCGAGCTGCGCGGCCGGGTCCAGGTGCTGCAACGCGCAACCGCCGCACAGGCCGAAATGCGCACAACCCGGGGCGATGCGTCGCGGGCTCGCGAGCAGCACCCGCTCGAGCCGCGCCTCGTCGAAGCTGCGCCGCCTTCCGGTGCGACGCAACAGCACGCGCTCGCCCGGCAGGGCGTCGTCGACGAACACCGTCTTGCCGTCGATCCTCGCGACGCCGCGTGCGTCGTGGGACAGATCGACGACGTCGGCCTCCTCCGCGGCCGCCGTGATCCGCTTCATGCGGGGTCGGCTCGCCAGGCGGCGAGAAACTCCTGCAGGTGGGCCCTGTCGGACGCCCCGAGCCAGGCGCGCACGAGCTCGCATTCCCGTTCGTGCTCCACCGCGTCGAGCCGTCCACGCATCAGTTCGAAACGGAGATAGACCAGGTAGGTGTTGAGGACGTCCGCCTCGCAATAGTTGCGGATGTCCGCGGCGCGACCGTCGAGGTACGCGGCCCACACCTCCTCCCCCTTCATGCCGAGCTTGCCCGGCAGGCCGAGCAGCTGCGCCATGCTGTCGAGCCGCACGCGGCCACGACCCTGGAACCCGGCGAGCACGTCCATGAGGTCGACGTGACGCCAGTGAAACCGGCTCAGGTAGTTGTTCCAGCGAAACGACTGGTCCTCGTCGCCCATCTCCCAGTAGCGATGCGCCTGGATCCCGTGGCGCAATGCCCGGTAATGCAGCACCGGCAGGTCGAAGCCGCTGCCGTTCCAGCTCACGAGGGTCGGCGTGTACCGCTCGATGCCGTCGAAGAAGCGGCGCACCAGTTCCGACTCGGGCGAGTCGGGCTCGCCGATGCTCCAGGTCCTGAACCCGTCGCGCGAGCGCATGCCGACCGAGATCGCCACCACCCGGTGCTGCTCGAGCGACAGGAACTCCGAACCGGTCTGTTCCCGCTGGCGGGTCTGCATGACGTAGCCGACCTGCTTGTCGGACAGGCCCGCGAGCCCGTGCAGGCGCCGGCCGAACTCGACGTCCGGGACGGTCTCGATGTCGAACGCGAGCACATTGCTCAGCATGATGCGGTCACCTTGCGCATCAGTATGGCGACGGCAACCACGAGACCCGCCTCGTCGGTGAGCGTGACGTGGCCTTCGCCCGCTCCCAGCCGGTCGCGCAGCGCCTGACCGCGTTCCGACCAGACGACTTCCGGGCGGCCCCAGGCGTTCGGCGCGATGCCGACGTCCCGGATCCAGATGCCATGCGCGAATCCCGTGCCGAGTGCCTTCACGATCGCTTCCTTGGCGGCGAAGCGCATGGCCAGGAAGCGCACGGGCCGCTTGTAGCGCCGGAACGCCGCTTCCTCCTCGGGCATGAGGAGCCGGCGCACGAAATTCTCGCCATGCCGGTCGAATACCGCCTGCACCCGCGCGAGTTGCACCACGTCCGTGCCGATGCCGAAGATCACGCGGCCGCCTCAGCCCGTGGCCGCGCGGCCACGGCGCGCTTCGATCATCAGTGTCTTCATCTCGCGGACCGCAGCCGCGAGGCCGTCCATGACCGCGCGCGCCACGATCGCGTGCCCGATGTTGAGCTCGACGATTTCCGCGATCGCGGCGACCGGCTGCACGTTGTGATAGTGGAGACCATGGCCGGCGTGGACCGTGAGCCCGATCCGCGAACCGAAGCGGGCCGCCTCGACGAGGCGCATCAGCTCGACGGCCTGTCGCTCATGGGTGGACTCCGCGTAGGCGCCCGTGTGGAGCTCGACGACGGGTGCCCCGGCCTCCAGTGCCGCCTCGAGCTGCGCAGGCTCGGGGTCGACGAACAGCGCGACGCGGATTCCCGCCTCGCGCAGCGCCGAGCAGCAGTCACGCAGGCGGGTGCGCTGTCCCGCGACGTCGAGCCCGCCCTCGGTCGTGAGTTCCTCGCGCCGCTCGGGCACCAGGCAGCAGTCCTGTGGCCTCACCGAGCGCGCGATGTCGATCATGGCGTCCGTCGCGGCCATCTCCAGGTTCATCCGTGTCTCGAGCGACGCGCGCATCCTCGCCACGTCGTGGTCCTGGATGTGCCTGCGGTCCTCGCGCAGGTGCAGCGTGATGCTGTCCGCCCCGGAATGCTCGGCGACGAGCGCTGCGTGCAGGGGGTCGGGATAGCTCGTGCGACGCGCCTGCCGCAGGGTGGCCACGTGGTCGACGTTGACGCCGAGTCGCAAGGGAAGGGTCAGCACGATTCAGGCTCCTTCGGTCCGGCCGCCATGCGCCCGCATGGCGACGAATACCTGGCGCGTCTTGAGCGACCGTCCGTCGAGACACCTCTCGAGCGCGGCAGCAAGCAGCCGGCGCGCGTCGGCCAGGCTGCGCGCGTCGCCGAGCTCGCCGCGCGCCAGCGACAGCAGCGATGCCCCGGAAAATACCAAGCTTCCCTCCGCCACTCCATCGACCGGCTCCGCGCCGCCGTCGATCCGGTACCGGTAATTGCGCGACGCATCGATCGGCCGCCCGGTGGCCGCATCCACCTCGAGGCTCAGGCCCCACCCGAGTTCCTCGAGCAGGCGCTTCTCGAACAGCCGCAGTCCTCGCGCGGTCACGGCCGAGGCGTCGGCGAGCATGCCGATCAGCCCGGCGTAGGCGCCGTACAGGGCCGGATGCGGATCGTGCCTCGGCAGCAGCTTGATGAGCAGCTCACTCGCGTAGAAGGCGCTCATCAGGCGGTCGCCGGCGAGCGGCCGGGCCGGACCCGAGCGCTCGGCGCCGGTGAGCTGCCCCGCCTCACCCCGTCCGGACCAGGACACGAGCAGTTCGCCGAAAGGCTGCAGCACCGCCGGCAGCGCGCTGCCGCCCCGCCGCGCGGCGCGCGCGAACAGCGTCACCCGGCCGTGGCGCCGCGTCAGGAGATCGAGAATGCGGCTCGAGTCGCGCCACGGGTAGTGGTGCAGCAGGTAGGCCGGCTCGAGCTGCACGCGCCCCGCTGCAGCAGTCATGTCTCGAACCCGAACCTGCGCAGCGCGTTCTCGTCGTCGGACCAGTCCTCCCTGACCTTGACCCAGAGCTCGAGATGCACAGGTCGACCAAAGTACCGCTTCAGGTCGATGCGCGCCGCACGGCCCACCTCCTTCAGCAGCGCCCCGCCCTTGCCGATGACGATCGCCTTCTGGCCCGTACGCTCGACCCAGATCACGGCCTGGACGACCCGCTTGCCCGGCTCGTCCTCGGCCTCGCCGAGCCCCTCGATCTCCACCACCAGGCCGTAGGGCAGCTCGTCCTGCAGGCGGTGCGTCAGTTTCTCGCGGACGATCTCGGCCGCCATGAAGCGATCGCTCGCGTCGGTGAGCTGCCCGGCGGGGAACAGCAGCGGCGACTCGGGCAGGTAGCGCGCGATGAGCGCCGGCAGCTGTTCGAGGTTGCTGCGCTTGAGGGCAGAGACGGGCACCACCTCGGCGAATGGCGCTTTCCTCGCGACCTCGGCAATGAACGGGAGCAGCCGCTCGCGAGGCCGGGCACGATCGACCTTGTTGATGACGAGCAGGATCGGGCGGTCCGCGCGCACGAGCTCGGCGAGCGCGCGCTCGTCCTCGTCGGTCCAGCGCAGGGCCTCGATGACGAACACATTGACGTCGGAATCCGCGAGCGAGGCGAGCGCCGTGCGGTTCATGTAGCGGTTGATGGCCCGCGGTTGCCGCGCATGCAGGCCCGGCAGGTCGACGAAGACCACCTGCATGCCGGGGCGAGTGAGCACGCCGTGGATCCGCGTGCGGGTCGTCTGCGGCTTGGGGCTGACGATGCTGACCTTTTGCCCGAGCAGCGCGTTCAGCAGCGTCGACTTGCCGACATTGGGGCGGCCGACGAGCGCTGCGAAACCGCAGTGCGCGCGCTCCGCGCCCGGGTCGGCGGAGGCGTCCTGACCGTCGCTCACTCTGGAATTCCGCGTCGCGCGAGTTCGCCGAGCACGTGCCCGGCGGCGTCCTGCTCCGCACGGCGCCGGCTCGACCCCTCGCCCCGCTCGCGCAACCCGAACGCCGCCACTGCGCAGCTCGCGACGAACCAGTGCTCGTGCGGTGCCCCGCTCACGTCGTCGACGGCATAGGCGGGCAGGCCGAGTCCACGCCCCTGCAGGAGTTCCTGCAGGCGTGTCTTCGGGTCCTTGAGTTCGGCCACACCGGGCAGCGCGGCAACCCTCGCCGCGAACAGGCGCGAGATGACTGCTTCGGCCGCCACGAGCCCGCCGTCGAGGTGTACGGCGCCGAACACGGCTTCGAGCGCATCGGCCAGGATCGAGTCGCGACGGAAGCCACCGCTCTTCATCTCGCCTCCACCCAGCCGCAGCCGGTCGCCGAGACCGAGGTCCGCGGCGAGCTCCGCCAGGGAACGACCGTTCACCAGCGTGGCGCGGTAGCGGCTCAGCTCGCCTTCGTCGGCGTCCGGGTAGGCGTCGTAGAGTCGCATCGCCACGACCAGTGTGAGCACGGCATCGCCAAGGAACTCGAGCCGCTCGTAGTTGGTCCTGCCGGCGCTGCGATGCGTGAGCGCGGCGTCGAGCAACGCCGGGTCCCGGAATCGATATCCGAGCCGGGACTCGGCCCAGACCTCCGCCGACCTGTCCAAGGCGCCCCTATTGCTTGATCGTCACCAGCCTGTCGAACTTCGCGAGCAGGTACACGTTGGCGATGAACGGTTCCACGGCCTCGTACTGGGCGCGCATGTCGTAACCTTCGTTCGTCCGCTTGATCTCGATCTCCTTCCAGCCGATGCGCTTGATGTCCTCGACGTCCCAGCGCCGCTCGAGCGATCTGCGGATCAGTTCCGGATTCGCATCCGCCGCGGCGTACTCGTCGCCGACCTGCTGCATGGCGCGCGCGACCTTCATGTATTCCATGTACACGGGCACGAGGCGGATGCCTGCGTACAGCGCCGCGCCGAGGATGACCAGGATCGTCACCAGTCCGAGAAAGGTCATGCCACGCTGACGTTGCTTCATGGATGGACTCCGGGGTGGATCAGTGGATGGCTTTTCCGATGCGATTCCAGATGGGGACGTGCGGCAGATTCCAGTTGAGCCAGATGCGCACGGCCTTGCCGACGATGTTGTCGACGGGAACGAAACCGACTTCCGGGAAACGGCTGTCGCGGCTGTTGTCGCGGTTGTCGCCCATGAAGAAGTAGTGGCCCGGCGGGACCACGTCGTCGAAATCGTACGACGGCCGGTCCGGGATGAAGAGCACGCGATGCGGCGCGCGGCCGAGCGTCTCGAGGGCGATCTGCGCGCCGGTGTGGCCGAATCCGGCATAGACCCCGTCCAGTTCGACGGGCTGCAGCTCCCCATTCACGTACACGCGCTTCTCGCGCACGACCACGTGGTCGCCCGGCAGGCCCACCAGCCGCTTGATGTAGTTCGTCGACGGATCCGACGGCAGGCGGAATACGACGACGTCGCCCCGCTGCGGCTGGCCGAGCGAGACGATCTCGAGGTTCACCACGGGCAACCTGAGGCCGTAGGTGAACTTGTTGACGAAGATGAAGTCCCCGTCGAGCAGCGTCGGCATCATCGAATCGGACGGGATGCGGAAAGGCTCGAACAGGAACGAGCGGATCAGCAGCACGATGAGGATGATCGGGAAGAAGGAGCGCGAGTACTCGACGATCACGGGCTCGCTCGGCAACGCCCCGGCTCCCGCGCGGGCGAGTCGTCGCGGCCTCCATACCCAGGCGTCGGCGGCCCACACCAGACCCGTCACCAGCGTGGCGGCCACGAGCACGAAAGAGAAATCGAAAACCAAGCGTCACCTCACCCAGCGCCGCCGGAGTATTGTGCATTTCCCGCGGCCAATCAATGCTTTGCGTCGGGCCACGGAGGACCGCGGCACGCTCACTCCTTGCGCCCGACCTGCAGTACCGCCAGGAAGGCCTCCTGCGGAATCTCGACCTGCCCGAGCTGCTTCATGCGCTTCTTGCCTTCCTTCTGCTTCTCGAGAAGCTTGCGCTTGCGCGTGATGTCGCCTCCGTAGCACTTCGCCGTCACGTTCTTGCGCAGCGCCTTCACGCTCGAGCGCGCGATGACGTGTGCGCCGATCGCGGCCTGTATCGCCACCTCGAACATCTGCCGGGGAATGAGTTCCTGCATCTTGTCCACCAGTTCGCGGCCGCGCTGATAGGCGCTGTCCCGGTGGGTGATGATCGAGAGTGCGTCCACCTTGTCGCCGTTGATCAGGATGTCGAGCTTGACCAGGGGTGCCGGCTGGAAGCGGTCGAATTCATAGTCGAACGAGGCGTAGCCGCGGCTCACCGACTTGAGTCGATCGAAGAAATCGAGCACGACCTCGGCGAGCGGCAGCTCCCACTGCATGGAGACCTGGCTGCCGAGGTAAAGCAGCTTCTTCTGCACGCCGCGCTTCTCCAGGCACAGCTTCATCACGGGCCCGACGTAGTCCGGGGGCAGCAGGAGACTCGCCACGATGATGGGCTCGCGCAGTTCATCGATCCGGTCGACCGGCGGCAGCTTGGCGGGATTGTCGACGTGAAGGGTCTCGCCCTCCGTGGTCGAAACCTCGTAGACCACCGTCGGCGCGCTCGTGACGAGGTCGAGCTCGTATTCGCGCTCGAGGCGCTCCTGCACGATGTCCATGTGCAGCAGGCCGAGGAAGCCGCAGCGGAAGCCGAAGCCGAGCGCCGTGGAAACCTCCGGTTCGAACTGCAGCGCGGAGTCGTTGAGCTTGAGCTTCTGCAGCGCGTCGCGGAATGCCTCGTAGTCGTCGGAGCGCACCGGGAAGAGGCCCGCGAACACGCGCGGCTTGATCTGCTTGAAGCCGGGCAGCGGCGCCGCACAGGGCCGCGCGTCGGTCGTGATCGTGTCGCCGACGGGCGCGCCGTCGATTTCCTTGACGCCCGCGATGACGAAGCCGACTTCGCCGGTGTGCAGCGCATCCGCGGCGACCGACTTCGGCGTGAAGCGCCCGAGCTTGTCGACCTGGTGCGCGCGGCCCGTGGACCAGACGCGGATCTTCTGGCCGGTGCGCAACGAGCCGTTCACGACGCGCACGAGGGAAACCACCCCCACGTAGTTGTCGAACCACGAGTCGATGATCAGTGCCTGCAGCGGCGCCTCGGGGTCGCCCGACGGCGGCGGGATGCGGGCGACCAGTGCCTCGAGGAGCGCCGGCACGTTGTCGCCGGTCTTGGCGCTCACCCGCAATGCATCGTGCGCCTCGATGCCGATGATCTCCTCGATCTCCTTGATCACGCGCTCGGGATCCGCCGACGGCAGGTCGATCTTGTTCAGCACCGGCAGCACCTCGAGACCCTGCTCGAGCGCCGTGTAGCAGTTGGCGACGCTCTGGGCCTCGACTCCCTGCGCGGCGTCGACCACCAGCAGCGCGCCTTCGCACGCGTAGAGCGAACGGGAGACCTCGTAGGAGAAGTCCACGTGGCCCGGCGTGTCGATCAGGTTGAGCTGGTAGACCTGGCCGTCGCGCGCCGCGTAGCGCAGGGATACGCTCTGCGCCTTGATGGTGATGCCGCGCTCGCGCTCGAGGTCCATCGAGTCGAGCACCTGCGCCTGCATCTCGCGCGCCTCGAGGCCGCCGCACAGCTGGATGAACCGGTCGGCCAGCGTGGACTTGCCGTGGTCGACGTGCGCGATGATGGAGAAGTTGCGGATGCGGTTCATCGGTGCGGGCGGTCCGGCCCGGCGCCGGGGCAAAGTGGGCGATTATAACCGCAGCGCGTCCCGCACCTGCGGCGCATCGTAAACCCCTTCGCAGACCAGGATTCCGCCGACGGTCAGCACCGGCACCCGCAAGCCGTAGCGCGTCGCCAGTTCGACGTCGGAGTCGACGTCGACGATCCGCAGGTCGTCGGAGACGGGGCCCAGCTCGACCTGCATCTCCGTGAGAAACACGTCGCAGAGGTGGCACCCCTGCCGGACGTACAGCACCAGCTCCGGTCTGCGCTCAGGCGAACGGGACATCTTCATCGACGACGATGGCAAATGCCGGGGGCCTCGACCTGAACCAGAGCCGGGTCGCGAGCCACCCGAGCGCACCGCCCGCCGCGGCCGCCGCCAGCAGAGCCGCTTCACCCGCACTCCAGATCATGGCCGCAAGCGAGGGCGCGACGAGCAAGCCGGCCAGCATCGGCAGGTACGCCTTCGCGACCGCGCTCAGCAATTCGCCGTCTGGCAGCACCAGCCGAACGGCCTCGCCCGGTCGCAGCCGCCGTTCGCGATCCGATCCAGCCGGCAGCTCGAGCGTGCGAGGGCCACCCGCGAACAGCCAGCGCAGTCCGCAGCCGCCCGCCGCGCAGCCCCCGCAACCCGACTCTTCGTCGCAGGCGACGCGTGCGCGTCCATCGCGGATCTCGACGACGCGGACGCGGGCGTCCATGGCCTCAGGGTGGCGGCGACGGGGCCAGCGACTGGACCGGCAGGGAATCGGTCGCGCCCGGAGTCACCGGCGCGACCGAGACGGCAATGTCGCGGACCGTATCCGGCGGAACCTCTCCGACCGCCGTCACGACGTGCCCCTGGATACTGGTCGAGAACGCATTGGCGGAACCGACGCTGGTTGCCTCCGGTGGCGCCGGCCCGGCGGCCGGTCCAGGCTCGATGAACACCGACACCGAGGCGAAACCATCCGAGAAAATGAGGTGCTGGACGGGCATCGGAACGCCGGGCATGCGCTGGATGCGGCTGCCGACCAGGCGGAATCCGGGCGGCATCTTCATGGGTCGCCAGGCGGCGGCCGTCGCGGCCGCGGCCGAGGTGGCCGGCTGCCGGCCCGTCCGCACCCACTGGAAGCCGGTGGCGTCCACCGACGCCTCCGTGGCGCTCGCAGCGATGCGCTCGGGCATTTCGAGGCGGGTGAAATGGATGGCTTCCACCACCCTGCCGGTACCGTCCGCAACGACCGAGCGCAGCGGCATGGCCGTCTCGGCATCGAGCCACAACCGGTAGCCATAGCGGAACTGATCGCGCGGCCGGATGTCGAGGACCTGGACGTCGCGGCCGAGGATGCGGCTGCCCGGGCTCACGCTCAGGTCATACAGAGCGTCGAGCTGGGCCGACGGAGCCGGGAAGGCCTTGATCAGCGAGCCCCGGTCCGTGCGCGGCTCCACGAGCACGACCTTGCGATCGGGCAGGTAGACATGGACCTCGTTCGCCGTGCGCACGATCTCGCGTCCGCTCCCATCCAGCGAGACGAGCCGCTCGTGTGTCTCGGCCCCGTCCACGCGGTGCACGATCCGCATGGTCTCGGACTGGCCGTTCGTCGTGTGCGTAAAGAGTCCGTAGTAGTTGCGGGTGCCGAGCGCCTCGCCCATGCGCCCGAGCCACGCGCGCGCGTCCTCCTCCGCGGCGTGGGCCGGCATGACGATCGCCGCCAGAAACGCAGCCGCGAGCAGCACCGCTGGCCGCATTCAGGGCCGCTCCAGCGCATCGTAGGCGACGCGGGCGATACCCGGATCGGCTGCCAGCACGCCGGACCAGACGTTGCGGCGCCCGATCGGGCCCGCGAACTGGCTGTGCGCCACGAGATATCCCGCGAGGCGCTGGCTCTGCGCCGGAGTGGGGCTCGCCCCGCCGTAGCTCGACAGGGCCGCGACTGCCCGGACGGGTGCCGTATCGACCGTGGCGACGGCGACCTCGTCGCCGAGCTGGGGCCGGACGAGCAGCACGGCCACGAGGGCCGCGCTCGCCGCCACGGCGGCCGCGACGGTCGGGCGGGACCAGCGGTGATCCCGGGATGACTGCGCAACCGCGGCCGCGGCCTCGTCCGGGGCGGCCGAGATGGCCGCGCTGACGCGTGCTGCAAAGCCCGGGCTGGCCGTGACGCCGCCCGGTGCCTGCAGCGCCTCACCGGCGAGCACGTAGCTGGAAAACGCGCGCTGCAGCTCGGTGTCGCGCTCCATTCGGCGTACCAGCAGGCCGATCTCCCCCGCCGGGAGTTCTCCATCCAGGAAGGCGGACACCTGTTCGCGGATCTGGTCTGTCATGGTTGCAACTCAGTCGAGCAGTGGTTTCAGGCTGCGGTCAATCGCCTCGCGGGCGCGGAAGATGCGGGAGCGCACCGTGCCCACCGGGCAGTCCATCGCTTCCGCGATCTCCTCGTAGCTCAAGCCCTCGACCTCGCGCAGGATGATCGCCGTGCGGAGGTCCTCGGGCAGCTGCTCCACCGCATGATTCACCGTGCGATGGATCTCGTCCGACAGGGCCGCGGCCTCCGGCGTGTCGCCGTGGCGCATGCGCGACTCCACCGCCGCCTGCTCCGACTCGTTCAGGTCGGCCTCGTAATCGAGCGGCCGGCGCTGGCGGGACGCCATGCTGTTGCGCGCGGTGTTCACTGCAATCCGGTACAGCCAGGTATAGAACGCGCTGTCTCCGCGGAACGATCCAAGCGCCCGGTAAGCCTTGACGAAGGCGTCCTGGGCGACGTCCTCGGCCTCGGTCGGGTCACGCAACAGACGCGCCACGAGCTTCACGACCCTGTGCTGATACCTGAGCACCAGCAGGTCGAACGCACCGCGCTCGCCCCGCTGCGCCCGCCTCACGAGTTCGAGATCGGTCTGCTCGACGCCAGAGCCCTGCCGCGCATCCTCGTCCCGGGACTCGTGCGACCGGATAGACCCATCCGAGGGGGGAAAGTTCGCCATCGGCTTCATGGCTCGGTCGGAACCTGGGGCCGCGGCGCCCGGTCCGCGTGACGCAGTGCGCGGAGCCGGACCGCAAGCCGGCGCAGGTCGGCGTCCGGCAGGTCCCAAGGCGTCAGCCAGACCGCGCGGCCGCCGCGGGCCATCGTCCAGCGCAGGACCACGGACCGGCCGAGCAGCCGGCTTCCCGGGCCGAGTCGCGCGGCCGCACGGCGGCCGTCCCGGAACTGCAATTGCCAGCGGCCGTCGTCCTCCAGGCTCGCCGTGCAGAGCAGCCGGCCGGGTCGCGTCCGCATCCAGTGCCACGCGAGCAGGCAGCCCAGCGTGACGACGCCCATGCCGGGCGGCAGCGCCGGGTGGCGCGCGGCGACGACTTCCACGACCACACCGCTCGCAAGCACGAGGACCCGGGTGAGCCAGTCCGTCGCGAGTCGGGGTGGCAGTTCAAGGGTCATTGCGGATCCGGGCGACGACATTGCGCAGCGGCGCCTCCGCGGGAATCGTGCGCCCCACAAGATACCCGAATAGCTCCGGGTCCTGCAGTTCGAGAATGCGTGCGAATGCGTCCCGATCCGCGGCGGACGCGCGCGCGTATTCGTGCTCGAGGTAGCGTGTGAGCAACACGTCCAGTTCGCGCATGCCCCGCCGGCAGCGCCAGCGCAGGCGTGCGAGGTCCCGCGCGTCCTGCATCGGGTGGGCCGGGCGCGCGTTCAGGAGCGCCGTTCCGCGATCAGCTTCTTGATCTCGGCGATCGCGCGGGCCGGATTGAGATCCTTCGGGCAGGCTTCCGTGCAGTTCATGATCGTGTGGCAGCGATACAGCCGGAACGGATCTTCGAGTTCGTCGAGCCGCTCACCCGTCGCTTCGTCACGCGTGTCGATGATCCACCGGTAGGCGGCGAGCAGCGCCGCCGGGCCCAGGTAACGGTCGCTGTTCCACCAGTACGACGGGCAGGCCGTCGAGCAGCAGGCGCAGAGGATGCAGGCCGAGGGACGATCGATCTGCTCCTGGTCCGCCTTCGACTGCAATCGCTCCCGGTCCGGCGGCGGCGGCGTGCGCGTCTGCAGCCATGGCTTCACCGAGGCGTACTGCGCGTAGAAGTTCGTGAGATCCGGCACGAGGTCCTTGACGACCGGCATGTGCGGCAGCGGATAGATGCGCACCTCGCCGCGGATCTCGTCCGTGGCCTTGGTGCAGGCCAGGGTGTTCACGCCGTCGATGTTCATGGCGCACGAGCCGCAGATGCCCTCGCGGCAGGAGCGGCGGAACGTGAGCGTCGCGTCGACCTCGTTCTTGATCTTGATCAGTGCATCGAGAACCATCGGACCGCAGGCATCCATGTCCACGTCGTAGGCATCGACCCGCGGGTTCTCGCCCGAATCGGGATCGAAGCGATAGATGCGGAACGTGCGCACGTTCTTCGCGCCGGCCGGCGCGGCGTGCCTGCGGCCCGGGCGGATCCTGGAATTCTCCGGCAGTCGAAATTGCGGCATGCGACCCTCGCCTCAGTACGTCCGCGCCCGGGGTGGAATCGATTCCACGTCGTCCGTCAGCGTGTCGAGATGCACCGGCCGGTAATCGATCCGGACGCGGCCCCGCTCGTCCACCCACGCCAGGGTGTGCTTGAGCCACTGCTGGTCATCGCGGTCCTTGTAGTCCTCCCGCGCGTGCGCGCCCCGGCTCTCCTTGCGGTTCTCGGCGCCGTGCATCGTCGCCACCGCCTGGCCGAGCAGGTTCTCGAGTTCCAGCGTCTCGATGAGATCGGTGTTCCAGATGAGCGACCGGTCGGTCACCCGGACGTCGGCGAAGGTGTCGTGGACCGCACCGATCTTCCGTACGCCCTCCCCGAGAGACTCGCCGGTGCGGAAGACGGCGGCGTGGTTCTGCATGACGCGCTGCATGTCGAGGCGGATCTCGGCCGTGCTGCGGCCGCCTTTCGCGTGGCGCAGGCGATCGAGGCGGCTCACGGCGAGCTCGCCCGCATCCTTCGGCAGCGGCGCCTGCGCCGCTCCCGCGCGGGTGGTCGACGCGCAGTGCCGCGCGGCCTCCCGCCCGAACACCACCAGGTCGAGCAGGGAGTTCGACCCCAGCCGGTTCGCGCCATGGACCGAGACGCAGGCCGCTTCGCCGACGGCCATCAGGCCCGGAACCACCGCGTCGGGATTGCCGTCGCGCAGCGTGACGACCTCGCCATGCACGTTGCAGGGAATCCCGCCCATGTTGTAGTGCACGGTCGGCAGGACGGGAATCGGCTCACGGTTCACGTCCACGCCGGCGAAGATGCGCGCCGTCTCGGCGATGCCCGGCAGACGCTCATGGATCACATCCGGCCCGAGGTGCTCGAGGTGGAGGTGAATGTGGTCCTTGTGCGGGCCGACGCCGCGGCCCTCGCGAATCTCGATCGTCATCGAGCGGCTCACCACGTCGCGCGAGGCGAGGTCCTTGGCGTTCGGCGCGTAGCGTTCCATGAAGCGTTCGCCGGCCGAGTTCGTCAGGTACCCGCCTTCGCCGCGCACGCCTTCCGTGATCAGGCAGCCCGCACCATAGATGCCCGTGGGATGGAACTGGACGAACTCCATGTCCTGCAGCGGGAGGCCCGCGCGCAGCACCATGCCGCCGCCGTCCCCCGTGCACGTATGTGCCGAGGTGCAGGAGAAGAACGCCCGGCCATAGCCGCCCGTGGCGAGGATCACCTGCTGGGCACGGAACCGATGCAGTTGTCCGCTCGCCATGTCGAGCGCGACGACGCCCCGGCAGGCGCCGTCTTCCATGATGAGGTCGATGGCGAAAAACTCGATGAAGAAGCGGGCCTCGTGCTTGAGCGACTGCTGGTAGAGCGTGTGCAGCATCGCGTGCCCGGTGCGGTCGGCCGCCGCGCAGGTGCGCTGCGCGATGCCCTTGCCATAGTGCGTGGTCATGCCGCCGAACGGGCGCTGGTAGATGCGGCCGTCCTCGGTGCGCGAGAACGGCACGCCGTAATGCTCGAGCTCGATCACCGCCGCGGGCGCTTCCTTGCACATGAACTCGATGGCGTCCTGGTCCCCGAGCCAGTCCGAGCCCTTGATGGTGTCGTAGAAGTGGAAGCGCCAGTCGTCCTCGCCCATGTTGCCGAGCGCGGCGCTGATGCCGCCCTGCGCCGCGACGGTGTGACTGCGCGTCGGAAAGACCTTGGTCAGGCAGGCAGTGCTGAGACCCGCCTGCGCGAGCCCGAAGGTCGCGCGCAGCCCCGCGCCGCCCGCGCCCACGACCACGACGTCGCAGGTGTGATCCGTCATCGTGTACGCGCTCATGCGGTCGCTCCGAACACAATCCACATCACGGCGAGCACGCCCACCGCGGCCGCGACGACGAGCACGAACTGGACCGCCAGCACCGCGGCGATTCGCGCCCCCCTGTTCCCGACGTAGTCCTCGAGGATGACCTGCAGGCCGAGCGCCGCGTGACGCGCCGCCGTCAGGACGAACAGCACCGCGAGTATTGCCTGCGCGGGTGAACGCAACCAGGCGGTGACCGACTCGTGACTCAGGTCGCGCCGCGTCACGAGCGCCGACACGAACCATGCGCCGAGCAGCACGAGCGCGACCGCCGTGACACGCTGCGACTGCCAGTGACCGGCCCCGTACTTCGCCGACCCCTGGCCGAGCACTCGACCGAGCGGGCTGCGCAGGCTCATGCGCCACCCCCTGCCACGCTGCGCAGCAGAAGCCAGGTGAGGACGCCGAGGACGACGGAGGTGATCGCCACGGTCCAGCCACTGGCGCGGGCGGTCGACTTCTCGAACCCGCGGCCCGTGTCCCAGAACAGGTGCCGGATACCGTTCAACAGGTGATAACAGAACGCGATCGATACACCGAGCCAGGCGACCTGCGCGAGCGGCGAGCCGAGGACCACGGACGCGCGGGCGTATGAACCAGGCCCGGACGCGATCGCCGCGAGCCAGTAGACGAGCAGGAAGAATGCGACGCAGAGCAGCACGCCCGTGATCCGGTGCAGGATCGACAGGGTGTTCGTGTACAGCCAGCGGTACTGCGTGAACGGGGACAGCGGCCGTTCAGGTTCAGCCATGCTCAGCTACCTCCAGGATGCGGCCGCTAGAAATCGATGCACCGGCCCGCCTTTTCCCAGTCACCATAGCGCGTCGGCTCGAGCCCGCCGCGACCGCCGAGTTCCCTCGACCCGGTCTCGTCCCGTCGTTCAGGCGACCTGCCGCTCGGGTCGGTGGCCTCGCGCGGCGACTCGGATTGGATTTCTTCGGGATCAATCATGGACTCGACCAGGGAGTTTGCCACATCCATGCGGGCTTCTCCACGCGGCGGCGGCCAGTAGAATGCAGGCACTCATGCGGCCGCTCGATTTCAGTTCCGACACGACCCCGCTCGGGCACCTCGCACTGCTCCGATTCTCAGGTCCCGACGCCGCGAGTTTTCTCCAGGGTCAACTGACCTGCGACACTCGCCTCCTCGCCGATGGCCGGACGCAGCTCGGTGCGTGCACGTCGCCCCAGGGACGCGTCATTGCGCTGCTGCGGCTCCGCCAGACAGAGGCTGCGGTCCTGGCATTGCTGCCGCTCGAACTCGTCGAAGACGTGGCGCGACACCTGCGGAGGTACGTGCTGCGGGCGAAGGTCGCGATCGAATCCGCCGCGGACCTGCGGCTCTACGCGCTCGATCGCGCGAGCGCTGCCTCCATGGCGCAAGGAGTCGCGTTCGACTACGCGGACGGCAGGCGGCTCGTTGCCATGCCGCGCGCAACACCGCCGTCGGCCGGGCCCGCGGTGCACCCGCAATCCCCGGCAGACGTCGATCGCGACTGGCGAGCCGCGGACATCGCCGCCGGCCTGCCGCAGGTCGTTGCCGCAACGTCACAGGCGTTCGTGCCGCAGATGCTCAACCTCGACCTGCTCGACGCCATCAGCTTCAGCAAGGGCTGCTACACGGGGCAGGAGATCGTCGCGCGGACCCAGCACCTCGGGCGCATCAAGCGCCGCACGTTGCGCTACCACCTCGCGCCGGGCCCGGAACCGGCACCGCTCGCGGGCCTCCATCGCGCTGGCGTGAAGGTCGCGGAAGTGCTCCAGGCCGCGACGGTTCGCGATGGCGTCGAACTGCTGGCCGTCACGGCCCGCGAAGCGCGCGGGGCCTCACTCGAAGCCGATGACGGCCGCATCGCGGTGCCGCTCGAGCTCCCCTACGCCGTGCCGGACGGCGGATGACCGCCGGCGGCGGGATCGATCACTCCGGACGCAAATGCGGGAACAGCAGCACGTCGCGGATCGACGGCTGGTTCGTGAAGAGCATGACGAGGCGGTCGATGCCGATGCCGAGGCCGGCCGTCGGCGGCAATCCGTATTCGAGCGCCCGGACGTAGTCGGCGTCGTAGAACATCGCCTCCTCGTCACCCGTCGCCTTGCGTGCCACCTGTTCCTGGAAACGCGCGGCCTGGTCGTCGGGGTCGTTCAGCTCCGAGAACCCGTTGGCGAGCTCGCGTCCGCCGACGAAGAACTCGAAGCGATCCGTGATGAACGGATCGGTGTCGCTGCGCCGCGCCAGCGGCGAGACCTCCGCCGGGTACGCGTAGACGAACGTCGGCTGCTCCAGGCGGTGCTCGGCCGTCTTCTCGAAGATCTCGACCTGCAGCTTGCCGGCCCCGTCGCTCGCCGACGGCGCCAGCCCCAGCCGCCCGCAGACTTCGCGCAGGTAGGCCACCTCGCGCAGGCGGGACCGCTCGATGCCCGGATTGAAGTGCACCACGAGATCCTCGATCGTCACCCGCCTGAACGCGGTGCCGAAGTCGAAGGTCGCTCCCTGGTACTCGATCCGCCGCGTGCCGGCGAGCGTATCCGCCAGCCCCTGGAACATCCGTTCCACCATGTCCATCAGGTCGCGGTAGTCGGCATAGGCCTGGTAGAGCTCGAGCATCGTGAACTCGGGGTTGTGCTGCGTCGACAACCCCTCGTTGCGGAAGTTGCGGTTCAGCTCGTACACGCGCTCGAATCCGCCCACGACCAGGCGCTTGAGGTACAGCTCCGGCGCGATGCGCAGGTACATGTCGACGTCGAGCGCGTTGTGGTGCGTCACGAACGGGCGTGCCACGGCCCCGCCCGGGATGGGCTGCATCATCGGCGTCTCGACCTCCATGAAGTCGAGCGCGTCGAGGTAGTTGCGCAGGTAGCGCACGATGCGGTTGCGCGTCCGGAAGACCTCGCGGCTGTCGTCGTTGACGATCAGGTCCACGTAGCGCTGCCGGTAGCGGCTCTCGATGTCGGCGAGACCATGCCACTTGTCCGGCAGCGGGCGCAGGGACTTCACCAGCAGCCGCAGCGTCTCGACGCGCACCGAGAGCTCGCCGGTCTTCGTCCTGAAGAGCACGCCCTCGGCACCGAGCACGTCACCCACGTCCCAGCCCTTGAAACTCTCGTAGGCCTCGCCGAGCGCCTCGCGCTGCAGGAACACCTGGATGAGGCCGCTGCGGTCCTTGAGCTTGGCGAAACTCGCCTTGCCCATCACGCGCTTGAACATCATGCGGCCCGCGACCGCGACCCGCACGGCGTGCGCGTCGAACCATTCCGGCGCGCGCTCACCATATGCGACGTGGAGCTGCTCGGCCGTCGAATTGCGACGGAAGTCGTTCGGGAACGGGTTTCCCGCCTCGCGCAGCCGCTCGAGCTTCGCGCGCCGCTCGGCGATCAGGTGGTTGACGTCGACGCTGGTCTTTTCTTCATCCATCGTTCAAGCCGTCCCGGGCCCGCTCAGAGGCCCTGCTTCAGGCTGCCCTCGAGAAACGGGTCGAGATCCCCGTCGAGCACCGCGCCCGTATTGCCCACCTCGACGCCGGTGCGCAGGTCCTTGATCCGCGACTGGTCGAGCACGTAGGAGCGGATCTGGTTGCCCCAGCTCACGTCCGACTTCGCGTCCTCGAGCACCTTGGCTGCCGCGTTGCGCTTGTTGACCTCGAGCTCATAGAGCTTCGCCTTCAGCATCTTCATCGCCGTCGACCGGTTCTTGTGCTGGCTGCGCTCGCTCTGGCACGCGACCACGATGCCGCTCGGCAGGTGGCGGATGCGCACCGCCGACTCGGTCTTGTTCACGTGCTGGCCGCCCGCCCCGCTCGATCGGTAGACGTCCATCTCGAGGTCCGCCGGGTTCACCTCGATGCTGATGTCGTCGTCCACCTCCGGCGAGACGAATACGGACGCGAACGACGTGTGCCTGCGTGCGTTCGAGTCGAACGGCGACTTGCGCACCAGCCGATGCACGCCGGTCTCGGTCCGGAGCCAGCCGTAGGCGTACTCGCCCTCGATGCGGATCGACGCGCTCTTGATGCCGGCGACCTCGCCATCGCTGCTGTCCGTGACCTCGGTCGCGAAGCCGTGCTTGTCCGCCCAGCGCAGGTACATGCGCAGCAGCATCTGCGCCCAGTCCTGCGCCTCGGTCCCGCCGGCACCGGCCTGGATGTCGAGGAAGCAGTTGTGCGAATCCATCTCGCCCGGGAACATGCGCTTGAACTCGAGGCGCGCGACTTCGTCCGCGATGCGCCCGACGTCCTTCTCGACGGCGGCGACGGTGCCCTGATCGCCCTCGCCCTCGGCGAGTTCGAGCAGTTCGCTGGCCTCGCTCAGTCCGGCCTGCAGCCTGTCCAGCGTCCCGACGACCGTCTCGAGCCGTGTGCGCTCGCGGCCGAGTTCCTGCGCACGGTCGGGATTGCTCCAGACGGTCGGATCCTCGAGTTCGCGGAGCACCTCGGCGAGCCGCTCGCTGCGACTGTCGTAGTCAAAGGTACCCCCTGAGCGCGCGGGTGCGCTGCGCGAGGTCATCGAGATTGCGGCGGACCGGATTGATTTCCATGCGTGCCGGGGAGTAGCGGGAAGCGAGCCGGGCAGTCTAGCACGACGCAGGCACCAGCCATTCGGCGACGAGCTGCAGGCGGGGCGCGCCGGAGTACTCGTCGACCTCGGTCCGGTAGACGAGATCGAGCGCATCGCCGGCCCGTACGACCGGCGCTGCCGTATCGTCCAGGTGGCGAAACGCGATGGCGTCGACCATCTCGCCCGAGCCGGCGCGCAGGCGCATCTTCAGGTGCCGTTCGCCGACGATGCGCGCGGCGGCCACTCCGAAGCGCCCGTCGAACGACGGTTCCGCGAAGCCGGAACCCCAGGGGCCACCTTCGCGCAGCGCGGCGGCCGTATCCACGCTGAATTCCCCGGCCTCGAGCGGCCCGTCGGTGAACAGGTCGCCGGAGAGCAGCTCGTCGCCGGCAATGAGCCCGACCTCCTCGGCGAATGCCCGGCGGAAGTCCTCGAAGCGCGACGCCGCGATCGTCATGCCGGCCGCCATGGCGTGTCCGCCGAATTTCTCGAGCAGGCCGGGATGGCGCGTCGCCAGGGAATCCAGCACGTCGCGCACGTGCAGTCCGGGCACCGAGCGCGCCGAGCCCTTGAGCCAACCCGGCTCGCCGGGCGCGAACGCGATCACCGGCCGGTGCAGCCGCTCCTTGACCCGCGACGCCACGAGCCCGACCACGCCCTGATGCCAGCCGGAATCGAAGAGACACAGGCCCGCGGGTACCTCGCCCTCGGGCAGGTTCGCCAGCGCGTCGACCTGCGCAAGCGCCTCCTGCTGCATCTTCGACTCGAGCGCGCGACGCTCCAGGTTGATCTGCGACAGGCGTTCCGCCAGCGATCGGGCCTCGCGTCCGTCCTCCGCGAGCAGGCACTCGATTCCGAGCGACATGTCCTCGAGGCGGCCGGCGGCATTGAGCCGCGGCCCGGCCTGGAAGCCGAGATCCTGCGCGACGGCGTTTTCCAGACGGCGACCCGACACCTCGAGCAGCGCGCGCAGGCCCGGCACGCAACGGCCGGCGCGGATGCGGCGCAGTCCCTGGGCGACCAGGACCCGGTTGTTGGTGTCGAGCGGCACCACGTCGGCGATGGTGCCGAGCGCGACGAGGTCGAGCAGGTCCGCTGGGTTGCACGCCGCATCGGCGGTTACGAGTCCCGACTCGCGCATGCGGCGCGTCAGCGCAGCCATGAGGTAGAAGGCGACGCCGACCCCGGCGAGTGATTTCGACGCGAAGCGCTCCCCGGCCAGGTTGGGGTTCACGATGGCCGCGGCGTCGGGAAGGCTCGCACCCGGCAGGTGATGATCCGTCACCAGGACCTCGGTGCCGAGGCGCCGGGCCTCTGCCACGCCCTCGAGTGACGAGATGCCATTGTCGACCGTGACGATCAGGCCTGGCCGTCGTCGGGCGGCCACCTGCACGATCCCGGGTGTCAGTCCGTAGCCGAACCTGAAGCGGTCCGGAACCAGGTACGAGGGCGCCGCAAATCCCAGCCGCCGGAGCTGGCGGACGACCAGCGCCGTGCTCGTCGCCCCGTCGGCATCGAAGTCGCCGACGACCAGCACCTGGTCGCCCCTGCGCCGACAGGCCAGCAGCAGATCGACGGCCGCGTCGAGACCGCCGAGCGTGCCGACCGGCAGCAGGCGCTCGAGGCTCAGGTCGAGGTCACCGTCGCCCGCGAGCCCGCGCGCGCCGTAGACCCTGCGCAGCACCGGGTGCAGGCTCGCCGGCAGCGACGCCTGCCGGCCGGCGTCCGCCGGACGCCTGCGGATGCGGCGTTGAATCAAGGCAGCCGTTCCGCGAGCGGGCGACGGCGGCGCCAGATGCGCCAACGATCGCCACGCACGACCCGCAGCGCATGACCACCGAGCAGCAGGTCCACCTGGTCCACGCGACCGCTCGCCAGCGCGTCACGGGCAGGCCTGAAACACGCGAACTCGACTTCTTCGAGCGCCTGCGCCGTGGGCTCCGGTCGCGCGGGATGGGCCCACCCCATGGCCACGGTGCCGCCCGCGGTCTCGAGCGCCTGCGCGAGCGCCGGTGGCCCACTGCAGGGCGCACCGTGCAGGCGGGCAAGTCCCTGCAGCCACGCGTCGTCGCTGAACAACCGGGGCAGCGCGGTCGTCGCCTCGCCGACGCGACCGAAACCCCACAGCCACAGCGAGTTGACCGTTACCTGGCCGCGCGCAACGCGACGTTCATTCACCGGGTGCTCGTGCAGCAGCATCTGGACCTCGTTCATCAGTCGGCACACTTCGGGACCGTCGCGTCCGGCCGGCATCACGTCGCGCAGGTTACTGCCTGCCGCGGCCGAGGGCTCGACACTCGTGCACTGCACCTCCCTCGCGCTCGACCACAGCCAGCCGCCGTGGAGATCGCCCACAAACGCGTGGTCCACCGCGGAGAAATGCTCCTGCAGTGTCGCGCCGATCGCTTCGGCCTCCTCCGGGTCGAGCTCGACTACGCCCGGTGGCGCGATCCGCAGGTGCTCGATCGCGGCCAGCAGGTGCACCGGCGTCGCACACGCCCAGGTGCCGGCCGGCATTTCGTTCGTCCGCGCGGCACGCACGCACGGGCCGGCTGGAAAGCGTTCGAGGATCCCGTCGCCCTGCCCGGCGTCGTCGAGCAACCACGGACGCCATCCCGTGCGCGGCGCCGGAACCGATCTGCCGCGCGCGACGAGCCATTCGGCCGCCGCGAGGCGCCGATCCCGCACGTTCAGGACCATAGTGCGGGTGAACCACGGGATCGCGAGCCTCAGACAGCGCGAGAGCCCTTGGCATCCGGCGCCGTGCGGCGCGTTGCCGGGATGATCAGTCATGACCGGATCGTCCGCATGCAACATGGTAAGCCCATGAGGTTGAATGTCGACCGGCGGGACACGCTGCCCTCGTACCTGCGCGCGCGCTGCTTCTTATCGGCACGTGCGTGAACATCGAATCCGCGGCGGCAGTCGATGCGCAGGTCGCTCCAGGGCCCGTCGGCGAAGCTCTCAGCGCCAGTCACCGGCGGCGATGTACCCGGCCCAGTAGAAGGGATGCGTGCTCTCGCCGCGCGACCGGCGTCGCCGCAGGATTTCAGCGCCCGCGGCGTTCACCGCTTCGATCGTCGATTCCCCCCCGATGAAGCGATGCCGGTACAGCGCCCCCATCCACTGGCGCGTCGCATCGTCGTCCACGGCCCAGAGACTCAGGACCAGCGTTCGTGCTCCCGCCAGCTCGAACGCGCGTTTCAATCCGAACACGCCCTCGCCCGCGCGCAGGCTGCCCAGGCCCGTGTCGCACGCTGAAAGCACGGCCCACTCGGTGCCTCGCAGGTCCAGTACGGCAATTTCCTGCGCAGTCAGGATTCCGTCATTCTCTTCGTAGGCCGCGTCGTCGCGGCGGTTGGCCCCGGCCAATGCGAGACCCGAAAGCAGCAGCGGGTTCTCGCGCGTGATCTGATCGAACGACGGTTGTCGCGAACCCTGGGTCCCCGCCTCGCCCGAACCGCATTCATCGCCGAGGAAGAACCCGTGCGTTGCAATGTGAACCACGCGATGCCCCGATGCCATCGACTTGAAGTCGGCCTCACTGGCGGCCGATCCGGACAGCGAGACCGCACCGGGCCCGCTCTCCCGGCCACCCTGCGTCGACGCCCGGTCCCAGTGCTGGACGATCTGCTGTATCTCCAGGGTCGAGCCTGGCAATGGTTCGAACCGCATCGCGGCGAATGTGCCGCAGGAGAACGGGGCGCCGCGGGCCGCGCGGCTCATGCGCTCCGTCACGCCGCCCGCGGCGGCGGCTTTACGGGTCGCACGCCGCGAGACTGACGGCAGATGGTCGAACGCAGGCGCGCCGAAGACCAGCAGCCCGCCGCCGGAACGTGCCGGCGCCTTCATGATCACGTCACGTTCCGCGGACAGGTAGTGCAACCGGCGGCGGGTGTCCGCAAGGTAACCACCGTCGGCTGCCGGAAGGGCCGCGAAGCTCACGAGATTCAAGGTTCCGTCCGGGACGATGAATACCTCCGCGGCGTCTCCAATTGCCGGCACGAGCCGGTCCCAGACCGAGCGGCGCAGTTGCTCGGCGACCCGGCGGTACGATGACTCGCCGGCACTCGAAGCCCGGCCGGCCGACTGCGCCTCGCTCGCGATGGCCGCACGCCAGCGCGCGACCATGGCATCGACCACCGTGGCATCCCCAAGTCGGAACGCCTGGGGCATCGCCCGGGCCGCGGGCAGCACGAAAGCCATGTACTCCGGAGACGACTTGCCCACGGGCGGTGGCGGCTCACCGGGACGCGTCGCCAGTTCGACGTAGTCATAACGCACGAAAGCCACCAGGGCCGATCCAGGCGGCAGCGACTCGCTCACCTGCTGCAGTCCCGACTGAGTCGACACCATCGTGTCGCGCAGCGTTTCGGTACGCGCCGCCAGCGACAGCTCGGCTTGCCTCAAGCCGATCCGTGCCGAGTCCAGCTCCTGCCTAAAGACCGCGTTCCCGCCCGTGCCCGGCCCGCGCACCGTGAGTTTCGCGAGTCGATCGGTCGCGGTCTGCAGTTCACGGACGAGGTTCGCGAGGTCCCGGTCCTGCGCCTTGAGGAGCAGTTGTCGCCGCTCGATCAGACCGTCGAGAACCTGACCGCGTGCCCGGATCGCACTGTCCCACGCGGCAGCCACGAACTCATTGCGTTGCGGAATTGCAGCAGCGGCCGACAGCAGCTGGTCGACCGGATACCGCAGGCCGGCGGCAGCCGCCAACGCCTGTTCCTCGGGGGACACTCTGGCACTCAGGCGCAGGTGCTCGCGGAGAATCGCATCGGCCTTCTGCAGGGTGTCCCGTGCCGCGTCATAGTGCTGCATCGCGAAGTGGACACGAGCGATGTCCGCGAGATACACCGCGTTGTCGGGATGCGCCGGCCCCAGCACGCGCTGGTGGATCTCGAACCCGCGCTGCATGTATTCAAGGGCCATGCGAGGCTCGCCGAGCCCGAGACTCGACCGGCCCAGATCGCCCAGGACGTAGGCGACAGGTGTAGACGGCACATCGTCGGCTTCGAGCGCCTGATACACCTCGAGTGCACGCAGGCTGTAGGATCGGGCCGCTGGGTAGTTGCCTGCGTCGTAGTAGTGGTCGCCGAGGCTTCGCAGTGCATTGCCCACCGGGTAACCGTGCCCCCCGCTGTTTCTGTCGACGATCGCCAGGCTGCGCAACAGGAGCGGCTCGGCCTCTGAGAAGCGCCCGAGGTTCGTGAGGCTGACGCCGAGGTGTCGGAGCGCGCGTCCCAATTGCGGCTGCCACGGATCGAAAGTGCGCTCGAGAATGGCGACGGCTCGCGCTTCCAGTTCCGCGGCCGCAGCGAAGTCACCCATGTCGTTGCGGACGATACCGAGCGCAAGCGTGTCCTCGGCCGCCTGCAGGCAATCCTCGCCGAGCTCCCTCCGGACGATGGCCAGGCTGCGCTCGAAGTGCCAGACGGCCTTCGACCAGTTCGCGCTCGCGAGATACGAGTAGCCAAAGGCATTCAGCGCGCCGGTCGTCATGATGCTTTCGGATCCGTAGGCAGTCTCGAGAATGGTCAGACCTTCGTCGAGACGGGCGCGCGCCTCCTCTCGCTGCGAGTCCGTGTAGGAAAGAGTCATGCCGAGCAACACCAGCGCAGGGCCGACACGTGGATGAGCCGAGCCGAGCGCGTGTCGATAGATCTGCACCGCCTGCTCCAGATGCGATGCGCCTTCGTCTGCCTGTCCAGCCTCGGCCAGGGACACACCCAGCAACTCCAGCGCCTCCGCCACGGCGAGATCCGATGCGCCGAGGCGGCCTGTGCGAATGTCACGCGCCTGCACCGCCCAACGCACTGCGTCATCGGATTGGTACGTCGCCCGGGACAGGTATCCGAGAGCGAGCTGCACCGTCGCCAGGTCGGCCGGATCCGGCTCACGCATGGATTCGAGCAGGTGCAGGGAGCGCTGCAGACTCGCGGTCGCGGCGGAATGGTCGCCGCGAACCGTGAGCACGCGGCCGAGTCGTGCCAGGCTGCGCACCATCTCGGGACTCGATGCGCCGAAGTTGCGCTCGTTCAGCTGGACGGCACGCCGGGCCCAGACGAGCGCGTCCGGCCGGGCACCGCGCCGCCCATCGAGCAGGGACTGCACGAGAAGGTTGGCGATGTGCGCCGCCTCCGGCGAAATCTCCGCCCCGTTCCCGGTCAACCTCGCGAGCTCCTGACCGGCACGTTGCTCGGCCTCGGCGTAGCGCCCCTGGTAAAGCCGCTCCTCGATCTCGCTGGACGCCAGCGTCCGCGGCGCAGGCGTGGTTGCCGCGTGCAGACACGATCCCGCCAGCGCCAGCAAGCCGGCCGTAACGCTTGCGGCAGTCGTTGCCCACCACGTCCGTCGGGACATGTCTTCCCAGGGAGCGCCGCCTCAACCGTCGGCGTCGACGCCCTCCAGCTCCTGCAGGATCATCCTAGCATCGTCTTGCAGCGCCCCCTGCATCTTCACGACGAGGACCAGTTCCTGCCGCGCGCCCCGCAGGTTTCCCTGCGCCAGGTAGGCCTTGGCGAGGTAGAAGCGCGCTTCCTCCAGGAATGGCGTGTCGCCCAAGGCGATGGTCCGCCCGAACTCCTGAACGGCCGCGGTGACCTGGCCCGCGAGCAGTTCGGACGCCGCGTGGAAGAACGCAAAATCGGCCCGTGCAGAATCGAGAGCTGCCGCCGTGCGCAAGCGCGGCGCGGCCGCGGCAAACTCGCGCGCCTGATAATGCACCATGCCCTCGTGGAACGCGGCAGTCGCATCGTCGGCGACCCCGCGCAGGACGACCGGCGAGTATTCCGGCGGCTCCACCTGCGCCAGGCGCGCGAGCAGTTGTGCGCGGGCGGGGGCCCCCGGCCGCCAGGCGGCGGATGGCGCCAGCAGCCAGGCGGCCACCAGGGAGGCTGCGATCGCCGCAACGGCCAACGCTCCCCACGACCACCCGCGATGCCCCGGCCCCGGCTGCCGCCGCGTCAACTTCGGCTCTGCACGGGACCCGAGGGCCGCCTGGATCGCCTCCAGTTGCCGCAGCTCACCGAAACACCGCTCGCACTCGAAGTAGTGCAGTTCGTAGGTTTCCCGTTCGACGGAGTCCAGCTCGCCGAGCAGGTACCTCTCGGCGAGACCGTCGGCCAATACGCTGTCGCACTTTCCGCCCATCAGCCTCTCCATAGTGGCCGGCGGGAAGCATTTCGTGACACCCGGCCGAGCTCGTCCCTGAGCCGTTTCAGCGCCCGGCTCTTCTGCTGCCGGACCACCTCCGAAGAGACGCCGAGTCGGGCCGCCATCTCGCCGGGTTTCAAGCCCTCCGCCAGACTGAGGACCAGCACCTGCCGTTCCTGCGCGGTCAGGCCGCCAAGACACCGGCCGATCAGCTGCAGGTCGCTGTCGCGCTCCAGGCTGTCGGCATGATCGATGGTGACGAGCGACTCGTCGATCGGATCCATCTGCGGTCGGCGAGCTCGACTGCGCGCATGGTTGTTGATCATGTTGACGGCCGTACCGTGCACGAATGCCCCGAGCCTCTGGGTATCGAGCACACTGCCGCGACGCAGGGCCTGGATCACTGCCCACACGACGTCGACGGCCAGTTCCCGGGCCGCTTCGCGATCCTTGAGTCGCGCGACCCCCATCGCGAACACCCGGCCGGAAAAACGCACGTAGAGATCCTTCTCGGCCGCGCGATCGCCCAGCCGGACTCGCTCGGCCAGGGCCGCCCCGTCCTCACCTGCCTCCGTCCGGTCCTCGGATTCCATCCAGGGCATCTCGTGCCAGTCCATCACCTGCCAGGACGGCCCGTCACGCGCCCGGCTGTTCGTCTGCAGAGGCAATCTACTACGTCCACGCGCCCGATCACATGGTCACCGTGCGTTCGTTGAACTACGACCGATTCCTGTTCTTGGCGCATTGCAGACGACCCGGGCGGGGCTCCCGTCACGATTCACCTCGTGGCGACCACTATCCATACGGGTCGAGGCGGCAAATGGTCGGGCACGTCGCAGGAGGTAGAGCGGCGACCGCCAACTGCTTCGAGAGTCGATCAATAGCAGTCGTCGCAAGGGGAGACACCATGAGGTTCCAACGATTCCGACAATTCGCTGCCGTCCTGCTGTTCGCCTGTTTGACGTCGAGTCCGGCACTTGCGCATGGCAGCAGGCATGGGAACGTGCCGATTTATGCAACGTTCGGATTTCAGTGGACCCCGATGAATTACTTCGGGGGGATAGAAGATGACGACCCAAATTCCGATCCAACTAAAAGGGTGACCGAGACCCAGGGCGCTGCCAGACTGCACAACGGCAAGGTCGTTGCCTTTGTGACGAGAGATGAGCTCGACATCGTCCAAGGTCACATCACCTCGGACTACGCGATCCTGATGTTCTCACCGGAAGACTGGGTCTACACGAAGTACGACCATATTCAGGCAGGCTATGACCCCGTGACCAATACGGCGTCGTTCGGTGGCCCGTTGACCGTGACGGGCGGCGAAGGCCGTTTCGCGGGCGCCACCGGCAATCTGACGATTCGTTCCAAGGTGCTGTTCTGGCCCATGCCTTCGGTCGGCGTATTCGAGATCAAGGGCGTCATCAAGACCCAGCAGCCCGACTGAAACGGCCGGTGGCATGGCGAGTCGCGCGGATCTCTGGGTCGAAGGTGCGCGACGAGCGGACTGAGCGCGCGTCGATCGCGGGCCGATGATGCCCGCGGTCCTCGCGCCGAGCCGTCATGACCGGACTCTCGCCATCCAGTATCGTAGCCGCATGAGGCTCGATATCGATCGACCCGATGCCCTGCATTTCATCCGTGCGTACGAGCCAGGCTTGATCCGCATCGGCACGCGGGAGTTGGCCGCTAGCGTCGTCGTCACCGCGACCTCGCTCATCGAGGACTGGCGGCCGCGCCACATGTCCGACCTGCGGGCGTCCGACCTCGAGCCGGTGCTCGCGCTTCGACCGGAGGTGCTGCTGCTCGGTTCCGGCACGCGCCAGCTCTTCCCCGAGCCGAGCCTGCTCGCGACTCTGTATGCGGCGCGCATCGGTTTCGAGATCATGGACACCGGGGCCGCCTGCCGCACCTACAACGTGCTCGTGGCGGAGGGCCGCAACGTAGCCGCCGCGCTGATCGTCGAGCGCGCCACGTTGACGGGCTGAGGCCACTGCGCGCGGCGCAGTCGGGACGGCGCCTCGGGGCCATTCATCGAGGGATCAGGTGAGTGCTGCGGAGTTCGCGGCGATCCACTCGGCGAGCTGGTCTTCGCCGAGGTCGCCGGCGGCCAGCTGCAGGAAGGTGCTGACGCACTGAGCATCGCCGGCGAGCAACTCGTAGCCATTCAACTCGAGGAACAACTCGGCGACCACCAGACTGGTGCGTTTGTTGCCATCGAGGAAGGGATGATTACGAGAAATGCCGAAGGCGTAGCTCGCCGCAAGACGTGTGATCGACTGCGCACCGTAGGCGAACTGGTGACGAGGTCGACCGAGTGCGGATTCCAGGAGTCCGTGATCGCGCACCCCCGGCTGACCGCCATGCTCGGCAAGCTGTTCGTCGTGAATGGCCAGTACGACGTCGAGTTCGACCCAGACCGGCTCGGTCACGAATCGCGACCTGCTACTTGGCAAGCTCGCGCAGCGCCGCGCGACGCTTCAGCATGACCCTGCGCGCTGCTTTCATTTGCTGCTCGAACTCCGGGTTGTACGGTGTCAGCCGGTAGCCATCCTGACACTCCGTCAGGTAGACCGAATCGCCCTTTTCGAGCTTGAGTCGCGCCAGGATCTCCTTCGGAAGGACGACGCCTGCGGAGTTGCCGACTGCGGTGAGCTTGAGCTTGGTCATACGCCAATGTTCGTACGAATGTAATTACCTGTCAAAGTCTGTGGTTGCCAGCACCACCTGGCCGACAGGCAGGAATTATCATTCAACTCAGTACGTTTTTGCAGTACTTGGCGACATGTTCGCGTCACAAACTCAACTTGCGCCATGGAGCCCAGCTCGAAACAGTCGCGGGCATGGAATTCGTGTGGAATCCATGATTCAAGTAAGGTGCGCTCAGAGTCGGGCTCGGACTTCGGGCGGTTGCTGGCGCTCTGAACACCGAGCCGCTCTCCCCTGCCCGGAGCGGCCCTCGTCGAACATGCCATACACCTCCCACGCATCCGACTTCGAAATCACGCTCGATCCCACGGCGCCTGCGACTGCGACCGTGCTGCTGCTGCATGGCCTCGGGGCCGACGGCTGGGACTTCGTGCCGATCGTGAACGAGCTCGCGCTGGCGATGCCG